>NZ_JBSHNS010000221.1:0-11514 GCF_053601635.1 Pontimicrobium sp. MEBiC01747 | reverse complement strand
TTCCAGGTTGCCAAGCCATGTATAACTTGTATTACTAAGAAAAAGATTAACCATTCGTTTCCAGACATAATTTGTTGTTTTTTATATTATTGCTATAGGTATTTCTATCCTATACAAATGTTACATTTTATTTTTTAGTTAACCAATATTTAACACATCTTTCATTGTAAATACTCCGGTTTTTCCAAGTAGCCATTCTGCGGCTATTACAGCTCCTAAAGCAAAACCTTCTCTATTATGAGCGGTATGGGTAATATCTATAGTATCTACTTCACTTTTATAAGTAATTGTATGTGTGCCAGGAACATTTTCAACTCGTTTAGCCTTTATAGGTAAACAGTTGTTTACAGCCGATTGGTCTAATCCCCATGTATTATATTGGTCATTAACCTCTATGATGTCGTTGGCTAAAGATATTGCGGTACCACTTGGTGCGTCTAGCTTTTGAGTATGGTGTATTTCTTCCATACTTATATTATACTCCTTTAGAGAAGACATCATTTTTGCTAATGTTTTATTGAGTTCAAAAAAAATAGTAACTCCTAAACTAAAATTTGAAGCATATATAAAAGCACCTTTTTTTGTTTTACAAAGTGCTTCTATTTTATTGTAATCGTCTAACCAGCCCGTAGTTCCAGAAATAACAGGAATGTTATTATTAATACAGTTGGAAATATTATTAAAAGCAACTTTTGGAAGACTAAAATCGATAGCTATATCTGCTTGGGTAATATCGTAGATTGTATCAGCATTCGCTTTAATAACAATAGTATGTCCTCTTTTTACAGCTATTGTTTCAATGGTTTTTCCCATTTTACCATATCCTAGTAAAGCTATTTTCATAAGAAAATGTGTTTTTCCTTTTTTAAAGGAATTTATAATTTTAAAATCCGAAATTTAAGGTTAATCCAACACGGCCCTTATTATCTTGTTCGTTAATAATATAATGCGGCTTTAATGTTAAATTATCATCAATATTATATTGAAGCAAATGAGCATCGACATTAGCGTCAATAATATTTAAAGCATATAAGCCTACGGTTATTAATAATGATAATTCTTTATTTCGACGTAATGTTTTTTGTGCATTTCTTAAACCATCATCTGTTAAACGCCCTTGGAATTCATCATCTTGAAAACCAGCTAAACGTCTTTTGTAAGCATCTCTTACACGATTATAGTCTTTATTATTTTTAGTGTAGAAATAGATACCTGTGCCTAATGCAGCGTATACAATAGGGATTTTCCAATATTTCTTATTGTAGGCTTGCCCCAACCCTGGTAGTACTGCTGAATAAAAAGCGGCACGAGAAGGCGACAAAGGGTCTATGGGTTTACGTAATTGTGTACTATCTAATACTACAGTAACTTCATCTGTTGTAGAGATTTCTTTTTTTTCTACAGTTTTATCTTTATCGTTTTGAGCTAAAGCAAAAACACTAAAGCATAAAAACACTGTAGATAAGATGCTATTTTTATTTAGAATCACCTTCAACTAATTTTTTAATTCGGTTAAAATCTTCTTCAGAATGGAACGGAATTATTATTTTCCCTTTCCCGTTGCTAGAAGCTTTAACGTCTATTTTATGCCCAAAGTATTCAGAAAATGCTGTCATACCTTTTTTAACATATTTTGGCAATTCTGTAGTTGGTGCTTTTTTAGCAGGTACTTTTACTTCTTGAGTTTCATTGTAGTTTTTAACTAAAGCCTCAGTATCTCTTACCGATAGTTTTTTAGCTAAGATAGTTTCGTATATTTCTAATTGAATTGTTTGGTCTTCAATATTTATCATAGCACGACCATGCCCCATAGACAAAAAGCCATCTCTCATTCCTGTTTGAATGATTGGATCTAGTTTTAAGAGACGAAGATAATTAGCAATAGTAGATCGTTTTTTACCAACACGTTCACTCATTTGTTCTTGAGTTAGCTGTATCTCGTCTATTAAGCGTTGGTATGATAATGCTATTTCTATAGGGTCTAAATCTTGGCGTTGAATGTTTTCAACTAATGCCATCTCTAGACTTTCTTGATCGTTAGCTATACGAATGTATGCAGGAATCGTTTTTAAACCTATAGATTTAGACGCTCGAAAACGACGTTCTCCAGAGACTAATTGGTATTTGTCAAATTCTAATTTTCTTACTGTAATAGGTTGGATAACACCTAATTCTTTTATAGATGATGCTAATTCTCGTAATGATTCTTCGTTGAAATTAGTACGTGGTTGAAATGGATTCATTTCAATACTGTCTAATTCTAACTCAACAATGTTCCCTATTACTTTATCTGCATTTTTATCCTGTACAGATTTTATGTCGTTACTTGGGTCTTTTAATAATGCAGATAATCCTCTACCTAAAGCCTGTTTCTTTGTAGCCTTCGCCATTTTTTAGGAGTTTTTATTTATTATTTCTTTTGCTAAGCTTAAATAATTACTTGCACCTTTACTAGAAGCATCGTAACTAATAATACTTTCACCATAACTTGGTGCTTCGCTTAAGCGTACATTACGTTGTATAATGGTTTTAAATACCATATCGTTAAAGTGCTTTTGTACTTCTTCTACAACTTGATTTGATAAGCGTAAACGAGCATCGTACATAGTAAGTAATAACCCTTCTATATCTAATTCTGGGTTATGCACTTTTTGAACACTTTTTATAGTGTTTAATAATTTACCAAGGCCTTCTAAGGCAAAGTATTCACATTGAATAGGAATTATAACAGCATCTGAAGCTGTTAAAGCATTCAACGTTAATAGCCCTAATGATGGCGCGCAATCTATAAGTATATAATCATATTCATCCTTTATATCTGCTAATGCAGTCTTTAGCATATATTCCCTTCTATCTTTGTCTACCAACTCTATTTCAATGGCAACAAGGTCTATATGTGCGGGTATAACATCTAAATTTGGCGTGTTTGTTGTAACTACAGCTTCGCGTGCAGAAATAGTATGCTCTAATAGTTGATATGAACCTACTTCTACGGCTTCAACATCTATACCTAAACCAGATGTTGAATTGGCTTGTGGATCTGCATCTATTAGTAGTACTTTTTTTTCTAAAACACCTAAAGAAGCTGCTAAGTTCACTGAAGTAGTCGTTTTACCTACTCCTCCTTTTTGATTGGCAATTGCAATGATTTTACCCATTAAATGATTTGGTTTTAATATGTGTAAAAATACAATTATTTATGGGTTTTGAAAACGGAAGTTGTTAACAGTTGGTTAAAGTAAAAAGGATTAGGAATTGTTTTTTGCAGATTGTATTATAATCCCTTTTGAAAAAGAGGGATTATAACTTTATTTTTTATAAGAAAAAGAAAAATTACTTTCTTTCTGGTTTAATTGGCATAGCAAAAGAAATAAGAGCTTCATCCTTTGTTCCTCCTATGTAGCCGTAGCCTTTTAGGTAATAAAATTTAAAATATTCTTTTCCAGAAGTATATTTTATTACAAGTAGGTTTTTGTAATGGCATACAGGTGTTTTTAAAGTGCCATCTAATGATACTATTTCATATTCTACTAAGTTATCTGTTGTAGTCCATTTTTTGCCTACTTCTATTTCTTTTGGTAATCTAATAGTGTCGTCATTACAACAGTCTTCAAACTGATAAACCGCATTGTTTGTCTCTTTTAAAAACAATGTACTTTTACTACCTTTTTCCCATAATTGTTCATATTCTATATACGTTTCACCTTCAATATTCTTAGTCCCAATATTTTTTTCGGCGTAATAAGTGTTATACCAAATAATATATTTAGTCCCTTTTAAAAGTGGGAAATAACTTTCTTGACGATCTCCTTCGCAGAAATCTTGTCCTTCTTTTTGCGAAAAAGAATATAGAGAAGAAAGTAAACAGGTTAAGAATAATAGTTTTTTCATTTATAGAATTGTTTATTAAAAAAGCGTTTTTATTACTCGTCAATTAAAACCTCTAATATCTTAATAGCTGCGTCACTAATTTTAGTTCCAGGACCAAAAACGGCAACAGCACCAGCATCAAATAAATATTGGTAATCTTGTTTTGGTATTACGCCACCCACAATAACCATAATATCTTCTCTTCCGTAATTTTTAAGTGCTTCTATTACTTGTGGTACTAAGGTTTTATGTCCTGCTGCTAAAGAGGAAACGCCTAAAATATGTACATCGTTTTCTACCGCTTGTTTGGCTGCTTCTTCTGGGGTTTGAAATAATGGGCCTATATCTACATCGAAACCAACATCGGCATAACCTGTAGCGACTACTTTTGCGCCACGGTCATGACCATCTTGTCCCATTTTAGCAATCATAATACGTGGTCTACGTCCATCTTGCTCTGCAAATGTATTGGCTAACTCTTGTGCTTTTTTAAAGCTTTTATCGTCTTTTATTTCTTTACTATACACGCCAGAAAATGATTTGATTTGTGCTTTATAACGTCCAAATTCTACTTCTAAAGCATCACTAATTTCTCCTAAACTAGCACGCTCTCTTGCGGCTATTACTGCTAAAGCTAATAAATTATTTGTACCTGTCTTTGCTGCTTCTGTTAAATTATCGAGTGCTTGTTGTACTTTTTTAGTGTCTCGTTTGTTCCTTATACTGTTTAAGCGTTCTATTTGTTGGTTTCTAACCGTTTGGTTATCTACTTCTAAAATATGTAAAGGGTCTTCTTCGTCTAAAACATATTTATTAACACCTACAATAACGTCTTGTCCAGAATCTATTCTTGCTTGTTTTCTTGCTGCCGCTTCTTCTATACGTAGTTTTGGTATGCCAGCTTCAATAGCTTTCGTCATACCGCCAAGTTCTTCAACTTCTTCAATTAAAGCCCATGCTTTTTCGGCAATATCATTGGTTAAAGATTCTACATAGTAACTACCGGCCCATGGGTCTACGGTTTTGGTAATATGCGTTTCTTCTTGTAAAAATATTTGAGTATTACGTGCTATTCTAGCTGAGAAATCTGTGGGTAATGCAATGGCTTCATCTAAGGCATTGGTATGTAAACTTTGTGTTCCTCCAAATGCTGCTGCTGCTGCTTCAATAGTAGTCCTAGCAACATTATTAAATGGGTCTTGTTCTGTTAAACTCCAACCACTGGTTTGACAGTGTGTTCTTAAGGCTAGTGATTTTGGATTTTTTGGATTGAATTGTTTTACCAATTTAGCCCATAACATTCTGGCAGCTCGCATTTTTGCGATTTCCATAAAATGATTCATTCCAATGGCCCAGAAAAACGATAAACGTGGTGCAAAGGTATCTATATCCATACCTGCGGCTAATCCTTTTCTAATGTATTCTAAACCATCTGCTAGGGTATATGCTAATTCAATATCGCAAGTAGCACCTGCTTCTTGCATATGGTATCCAGAAATACTAATGCTATTAAATTTAGGCATATTATTACTGGTATACTCAAAAATATCTGAAATGATTTTCATAGAAGGCTTTGGTGGGTAGATGTATGTGTTTCTAACCATAAACTCTTTTAATATATCATTTTGTATGGTTCCAGCTAGTTGTTCTGGTTTTACGCCTTGTTCTTCAGCGGCAACAATGTAGAATGCCAAGATAGGGAGTACGGCACCATTCATAGTCATAGAAACCGACATTTTATCTAGCGGTATTTGGTCGAATAATATTTTCATATCTTCAACACTATCTATAGCCACACCAGCTTTTCCAACATCTCCTACAACACGTTCATGATCACTGTCGTAACCTCTGTGTGTTGCTAAATCGAATGCTACAGAGAGCCCTTTTTGCCCAGCGGCTAGGTTACGCCTATAAAAGGCATTACTGTCTTCGGCAGTACTAAACCCTGCATATTGACGTATAGTCCAAGGTCTTCTAACATACATGGTGCTGTATGGTCCTCTAAGGTTAGGTGCTATTCCGGCAACAAAATCTAGGTGTTTTAAATCTGTAATATCTTCTTTAGAGTATTTAGATTTTACTGTAATGTCTTCGGCCGTTTTAAATATTTTAGCTGGGGCTAACTTGTCTTTGTTAATCGAGGACTTTAATTGTATGTTTTGTATGTTTTTTCTTTGCATTACAGTATCATTTTTTTTAGATAAGGATCAAAATTTACTTCGTACCCTGTAGCTAATTGTATGTAAACCGTTTTCTTGTTATGCGACAATATATAAGTTGAGTTATATGTTGTAGCATTTGTTTTTTTATTATCTATACGATGTATAACTTTAAATATTTGAGGTCCAGATTTATCATCGTATTTTGCTGTTATTTTGGTAAATTCTAAATCTGAGCTTTCAGCATAAGTTTCATTATTTATTCTAATCATTCCTAAAAGATATTGCGCGTCTCTTTTAGTTAATGGAGTATAGGGCATAGTATTCATAGAGTAAGTAGAACCTGTTACTTTATCGTAAAACACATAAAAATGGCCTTTCATTTTTCTAAGCAATGTTAAACGCTTACTCTCGTCTTTGTATGCTTCATCTGAAACTAATAATTTCAGCTCCTTTTGGTAGTCTAATAAAGAGTGTTTTTTAAATACACTTGGTAAATACACTTTAATACCGTCTTCTGATAAAAAAGTGTATTCACCAGGTATGTTTCCTGTAGTCTCTTGGTTTTCTATCCAGTTTTTTATTTCTTTTGCTGTATTCTGTATACAAGAACTCAGTACTATAAAAGTAGATAGAATTAGGTAGTATTTAAAAAATAATCTTTTCAAAATTATTAATGATTATGTCCTGCATGAGGGTCTTTTAATGGTTTAGAATCTGTTCCTATAACCGGTCTGTCTTTTGTGGTGTTATCTTGATTTGTCTTTTTAATTGTATTATCAATTGGTGTAGGGTTTTTTAATAAAGAGGGATCCTTAACGTCCATAAGCTTAGAGTAGAAATATTCGAAAGCTACAAATGTTTTTAAACTTCCATCTCCTTGTATTTGCCTAGCAACTCCTCTTAATGGTGTTAAGATTAATTTAGGGCGCATGCTATTGGTAGATAGTAATGCATTAAAAGTTGTTTTAATATCTGTTATTTTTATATTATTAGCAATGCAATCCATAAATGGTGCAGAATAATCAAGTGTAGTTGTTTTACCCGATTTATTCCAAATATCTGGGTCATTTTTTAATAGTTGTGCAATATCGTAACTATGTCTAGACGCTATATCTTCTACTTTTATTTTATCATTCATCGCATTTGTAATAAATGTTATGTAGGATCTAGATGGTGTATAGTTTGTTCCTGTTCCTTTAAAAAGGTTTATAATATCTTCTTCAAAAGAAAAAACAGCTTCTTTATATAGGTCTCCTTTTGGAAATTCGCAAGCTAAAACATTAGGTTTATCTGCATGCTTAAATTCTAAAGGCGCTTCTTTTTTACAGCTAACAGAAGTTATTAATATTATAATTGCAAAAAGTTTAAAAAAGGTTGTTTTCATAGCTTTAATATTTAAAAAATTAGTTATTCTGTTTTTAATCGATTTTGTTCTGAAGTTTCAGCCAAACGCTTTGGTAAAATAGGTTCTATTAGTGTTTTTCTGGCATTTGTTTTTAAGAAAGGATAAAGTTCTAGATTGTCTTTCATTCTATCATTCTCATTTGGGTGCTTGTTTGTTCCTAATAGAACTAATTCTCCAGTATTAAATTGTTCTTGTTCTTTTTCAGCTGAAGCTTTTATTTTTTTCTGAATAGTACCTTCTTTTAATTGCTGTAAAAAACCGCCTCCATTTTCAATAGATTTGAAAATGTCTAAAGCTTTTTCAGCAAGTTGTTGGGTAATAGTTTCAATATAATAACTACCATCTGAAGCGTTTGTTACTTCACCGAAATAGCTTTCTTTTTTTAGAATTAATAATTGATTTCTAGAAATGCGCTCACCAAACTCATTGTCTTTATGGTATAAGGCATCGTAAGGTAAGTTGTATATGGTATCTGCACCTCCTAGAATAGCACTCATACATTCTGTAGAAGTACGAAGCATATTAGTATTGTAGTCGTATATGGTTTTATTACGTTTTGTAGGAAAAGCAACAATATTACAATGTTGTGATACATTGTATTCTGTTGCTAGTGTACTCCATAATAGGCGTAAGGCTCTCAATTTAGCTATTTCAAAAAAATAATTGGTTCCTACTGAAACATTAAAGGTAATGTCTTGTTTTAAATTATTATTGAAGTGATTTAAGTACTCATTTGCATGAGCTGTAGCGTATGCTAATTGCTGTACTATTGTTGCTCCTGCGTTTTGATATAAACTAACATCTACACTTAGGGTGCTTTTTAATTGTGTGTTTGTTGTTACAATGTTATTTAATTGCTCATGATCTTTAGATAAGTCTGTATACCAATTTCCAGACTTAGCCAAATTGCCAATAATATCTGTATGTACCGTTATTGCTGAGGCATAAGGATGTGCATTTAGATTATTAATAAATTTAGAGTCTAAAAATTGGAGTTTTAAATGTATAGGGGTAGAGGAGAGGTCTATATTTTGTAAAAGTTCTTCTATAGAGGTTGTTGGTTGGGAAATAATGAAGATAATGCTTTCTGCTCCTCGTTGTATAGCATTAATAGCTTTTTTATTAGCAATTTCTACAGTAGTAACAAAAATATATTGCCCTACAAACCAGTTGGAAGTAGGTATGTGGTATAATTTTTTTTCTTTAAAATGGTCACTATGATAAAATGGTTTAACATTTATATCTTCATTTGTATTCCAAATTAAAGTCTCATTATAGTCGGCTCCTTTTAAGTCTGCTTGTATTTTTTGCTTCCAAGCTTTTGCATTTACTGGTGTAAAGCCATCAAATAAATTATTACTCATTATTTTCGGTTTTTAGACTGTCTTGGTATTCTATTATATATATGTCTTCATTATCACGCTTCATATAATATTCTTCTCGTGCAAATTTTTCCAATCCGTCTTGTTTGCTTAGCTCTTTTATGGCTTTTTTGTCTTTTTTATATTCTTCTTTATAATGCTCAATTTCATTCAGCTTTGCTTCCTTCTCTTTATTTAATTCTCGATGAAGTAACAAAGAATTATCATCTATAAATATCATCCAAATGGCAAATATTATAGTAATTATTAAGAATTTATTTTTAAGAAGCTTTGGCATTAATTAAGTTTTTCATTTATAATGGTACGTACAATGTTAACCGCTACAGTATTGTATTTATTGTTAGGTATAATAATGTCGGCATATTCTTTTGTAGGCTCAATAAATTGTTGATGCATAGGTTTTAACGTGTTTTGATAACGTGTTAAAACTTCGTTGATGTCTCTACCTCGTTCTGCAATATCTCGTTTTAAACGCCTAATTAAACGCTCATCGCTATCGGCATGTACAAATATTTTTATATCGAACATATCTCTTAACTCTTTATTGGTAAGAATTAAAATACCTTCAACAATCATTACTTTTCTTGGGTTTGTAGTAATAGTATCTCCAGTTCTATTATGTTTTACAAACGAATATACAGGTTGGTTTATTGGTTGCCCACTTTTTAAAGTTTTAAGATGTTCGCTTAACAAATTAAAATCTATTGATCTTGGGTGATCGAAGTTTATTTTTTTACGTTCTTCAAATGATAAATGAGTGGTATCTTGATAATAAGAATCTTGAGATATTATGCCAACTTCTCCTTCAGGAAGCTCATTTAATATCTGATTTACAACTGTTGTTTTACCGCAGCCTGTTCCTCCTGCAATTCCTATTATTAGCATATTATATATTATTTTTACGGTACAAATTTAGGAATTTGTAATCGAAAAAGTTTAAAATGAGGTCACACTTATTTACGGATAAATTTTAGAGACTTCATCTTCTGTAATTAATAACTTGTTTTCGTTACTCCAACTATTTGTTATGTAGTTCATTACATCTGCTATTTCTTTGTTTGTTAAGCCTTGTTTAGTCATAACGCCATTATATGTTTCTCCGTTAACAGTAATAGTGCCTTTTAATCCATATTTAATAGCTTTAATACTTGCTATACGTTTTTCTTTCAGATAATCTGAGTTATCTAAAGGAGGGAATGTATTAGTTATACCTTTACCATTTGGCATGTGGCAGGTAACACAAAAATCATTATAAACTTGTTTCCCCGCAGTGAAGGTTTGAAGAGTGTTTTTGTTGTTGTTTGTCTCTTTTTTTTCTGAATTACAGGCTGTTAATAACGTTATACACAGTATGGTAATTAAACCGCTTAATTTCATAATTTATTTATCTTAATAGTTTTATAATTCCTAAATTTTCTACTCCCACATAAATATAACCATCTGGTCCAGCTTCTACAGAACGTACCCTACCTATGTTTTCTAATAAACGTTCTTCTTTTATAACTTTATTATCCTTTAAAAAGCAATGTTGTAAATAGTTAAACTTTAAAGAGCCTACTAAAAGGTTTCCTTTCCAGTCTCCATATTTATCTGATGCTATAAATGCCATACCACTAGGTGCTATAGATGGAGTCCAATAGTGTAGGGGTTGCTCCATACCTTCTTTTTTAGTTATATCGGTTATTTTAGTACCGCTATAGTTTTTACCATAGGTAATTACTGGCCAACCATAATTTAAACCTGGTTTAATAATGTTAATTTCATCACCACCTCTTGGGCCATGTTCATGAGTCCATATCGCTTTTGTTACTGGGTGTAACTCCATACCTTGTGGATTTCTATGCCCATAAGAGTAGATTGCCTTTTTTGCATTTATATCTTTTACAAAAGGGTTGTCTTCAGGAATAGAACCATCATCATTTAGGCGGTAAACTTTTCCTCCATCTTTGGTAATGTCTTGCGGATTAACATCTCTATTACCTCGTTCTCCAATAGTAAAGAATAAATAGCCATTAGTGTCAAAAACAATTCTAGACCCAAAATGCTGCCCTCTAGAGGTGTTTGGCTCTGCTTTATATAATAGTTGTTTATCTATTAAAGCATTATTTTTAATTTTGGCTCGCATTATAGCAGTGTTACCGCCTCTACGGTCTCCTTTTGGTGAAGCGTAAGAAAAATAAATCCAGCCATTATTTTTATAATTTGGATGTAAAGCTACATCTAGAAAGCCTCCTTGACCTCTAACATAGATTTCTGGTAAACCCGAAATTTCAGTCTTAACGTTATCCTTAAAGTGAATAAGTGTGCCTTCTTTTTCTGTAATTAATATAGATTGATCTGGTAAAAAAGTAAATCCCCAAGGGTTATTAAGTTGAGGTACAATAACTTCGTAGGTTGCTTTTTTATTTGTTTTAGTTTCTTCTTTTTTATTTTGAGCACAACCTGTAAAACTTAGAGAAAGGATTAATAGGCAAGTAGAGATTTTAGAGATCATAAGTAAGAAAAAAAGTTTTTACAATTTACAATAAAAAATAGTTTCAAATTTAAATAATAGTGTATATTTGCACTTCCAAAATCAAAAAAACATAGTTTGGCTTTTGGAAAAAGATAACCTACTCGGGGTGTAGCGTAGCCCGGTTATCGCGCCGCGTTTGGGACGCGGAGGTCGCAGGTTCGAATCCTGCCACCCCGACTA
>NZ_JBSHNS010000220.1:0-1279 GCF_053601635.1 Pontimicrobium sp. MEBiC01747 | reverse complement strand
CTCTAATGGGTATTATATAGATAGAATGCTTTCTGTAGAGCACCATTATAGCATAGACCCAATAGGCAATGTAAAGCTAACAAAAGAAGAGCGAAAAAGAATTTTAGGAGGAGAAGCAACCATGTGGAGCGAACTAGTAACCCCTTTAACCATAGATTCTAGAATTTGGCCAAGAACAGCAGCAATAGCAGAACGATTCTGGTCACCAAAAACTATTAATAACATAGATAATATGTTACATCGCTTAAAAGATGTAAATAATAAATTAGAAGAATTAGGTATAACCCACATTAAAAATAGAGCAGTAATTCTAAGAAATATTAGTAATCATAGCGATAATGAAGCATTAAAAACGCTGTCAAGACTCTGTGAGCCATTAAAAGTATATACAAGAAATAAAGGAGGAACAGAATATAAGTCCTTTTCTCCTTTTACTCTATTCGCAGACGCTTGTGTTGCAGATGCAGAAGAAGCTACTGCATTTAATAAACTAATAGCAAGAGAAAACGGGATTACCGAAAATAATTTAGCAGAAATTAAAAACTATTTAAAAAAGTGGGCTACAAATTATGAAGGTTTAACTCCAATAATTAAAAACCCAAACATAAAACCTTTAGAACCATTATCTAAAAACTTATCTCTAACCTCTACATTAATATTAAAAAGTATAAATAATAAAAAAATAACCCAAGAAGATTTGCAAACCTTATTTGTTTCTATTAAGGCACTTCAAGAACCCTATGCAGATGTAGAATTAGCAATAACAGATGCTTTTAAAACACTAATAAAATATTGTAAAACGAACTATTCAATACACTAATAACCTATGAGAACTAGTAGTGTCACATTAAAAGATATGGCATCAATTTTAAATGTATCTGTATCCACAGTATCTAAAGCTTTAAGTAATAGTCCAGAAATAAGTACTAAGACTAAACAAAAAGTAATTAAAATAGCTAATTCTCTAGATTATAAGCGAAATATACACGCATCTGCATTAAGAAATAAAAAGAGTTTTATAATAGGAGTTATACTACCAGATTTACATGAAGGCTTTTTTTTAAACACTTTAAATGGAATTACAGAAGAATCCTATAAAAATGATTATAAGATAATGATGTATCAAACAAGCAATGATTTTAACAATGAAGTAAAATATTCAAATCTCCTGTCAAGAAGTAATATTATAGATGGGGTAATTTTTGCCTCAACTAAAAAAGAAATCGTAGAAACTAGAGAATGTGAGCATTTAAAAGCATTTATAAATAAAGGCGTTCCT
>NZ_JBSHNS010000219.1:0-30713 GCF_053601635.1 Pontimicrobium sp. MEBiC01747 | reverse complement strand
GGAATTATAATAGGGCATAAAGGAAGTGCCTTAAAACGAGTAGGCGTAGAGGCCAGAAAGGATTTAGAAGTGTTTTTTGGAAAACAAGTACACCTAGAATTATATGTTAAAGTAAATAAAAACTGGAGAAGCAATCAAAACCAGCTGAAACGTTTTGGTTACAATCAGAAATAAAAACTAATAGTTATTTTTTATTAAATTAACATTAAGGTAAAAGAGGAGTTTCATATTTGGGCCTAATTAAAAATCCAAAAAATGAAAACCATTACAAAAGTCGTTTTAGCATGTGTTTTAATGCTTGCTTTTAGTTGTCAAAACGATGACGATTCAGTTTCAGAAGTTCCTGTTAATACCTCTGTAAACTTTCAATACAAGTCTACAATAAATGTAGGAGGAGAAGGAGCAGCAGAAATATCTGCCTACGATGAAGTCTCTAAAAAACTTTTTATAACTAACTCAGAATCTAATATTATTTCTATATATAATATAGAAAATTTAGAAACGCCAATTGAAGAAACAGCAATTAATTTAAGCGCATTTGGAGCACCAAATAGCGTTGCTACCTATAATGGTAAATTAGCTGTAGCTGTAGAAGCACCAATAAAACAAAATCTAGGAAAAATTTTAGTCTATAATACTACCAATTTAGCACTTATAAACCAATACACAGTAGGTGCATTACCAGATATGGTAACGTTTTCTAAAGACGGGGGCTTAATTTTATCTGCTAACGAAGGAGAACCAAACGATGATTACACTGTAGATCCAGTAGGAAGCGTAAGCATTATTAATTTGGCAGATAACACTGTAAATACTTTAGGTTTTGAAAGTTTTAACGCACAAGAATCTGCATTAGAAACACAAGGGTTTAGAGTATTTGGCCCAGGAGCAGACTTAGCAAAAGATGTAGAACCAGAATATATTACTATTTCAGAAGACTCTAAAACAGCATGGGTCTCTTTACAAGAAAATAATGGTATTGCAAAAATAAACCTAGTAAGCAAAACCATAGAAGCTATTTACCCGTTAGGTTATAAAGACTATAACCAATTAGGTAACGAAATAGATGCTAGTGATAAAGATTTAGAAACAGTTCTTAAGAACTGGAATGTAAAAGGAATCTATCAACCAGATGCTATAGTAGCAGTAAATATAGGAGGAATAGAATATGTTATTTCTGCAAACGAAGGCGATTCAAGAGATTACGATGGGTTTAGCGAAGAAGAACGAGTAGAAGACTTAATATTAGACACTACAGTATATCCCGTATCTGGCGATTATCAAAACGAAATAAATTTAGGGCGCTTAAAAACAACCACAACATTGGGTGACACAGATAATGATAACGATGTAGACCAAATATACAGTTATGGAGCACGTTCGTTTAGTATATGGTCTGCAAACGGTAACTTAGTTTACGATAGCGGAAACAGCATAGCCACAGAAACGTTAGCAATGACACCAGCTAGATTTAATGACGAAGATAAACGAAGTGATGATAAAGGCGCAGAGCCAGAAAGTGTAGACGTATTAAATATAGGAAACCAACGTTATATTCTTTTTGTAGGGTTAGAACGTACTGACCAAGTAATGGTTTACGACATTACAAACCCATTATCGCCAACATTTTTAACAATACTATCTCATAGCGGCGATGAAGCACCCGAAGGATTATTAGTCATTTCGGCAGATAAAAGTCCATCAGGAAAAGATTTACTAGTGGTATCTAATGAAGACAGTGGAACAGTTAGTTTTTACGAAAATCAGTAATAAACATTATACAATAAACACTAAAAAAACTTCACAATATGTGGAGTTTTTTTATTTAATGCCCAATACACTATTCATAAAATTATATAATGTAATCATCTCATCCTTATTAGAAGTACGCCCTATTCTTCCTGCAAAATACAATACAAACCAAAGAATTACCATAAATAACATACCCCATATTTGTAGCATAAAATCTTTATTTAAAGCACTATTAGAATAAGTCCATATAGCTAAAGCAATAAATAAACCAACCACTACAAAATGTAAAAACATAAAAAGAGTCCAAACAGTTGGGTTAGGGCCAAACAACCCTCTAATTAAACTACTGTTAGAATCTACTTTATCTATTTCTAAATGTAACTGTGGTGTCCAAAACTGTTGTTTGCTTTTAGGAAACTTTATAAAAACATGATGATCTACTCTAGAGACTATAAACTCTTTTTGCTCTAGTTTAGCATTTTCAAACTTGCTTAAAGCAGTCTCGTTATTTTGTTCTAATGTAAATTTAAACCTAGGCCTTAAAACAATTGTATTAGTAGAACTCATAATTTAGTATGGTTTTTTGAACCTTGAAATTACTATTTTTTCTTTAATAATTGTAAAAAGCTAGTACACATCAGGATATTTCATACTTTTGCAAAAAATTTCTGATTAGATATTTAAAATGTTTTCTATTTATTAATCAGGCAGTTAATACATTATGAGTAATATAGTAGCTATAGTAGGAAGACCAAATG
Organism: Pontimicrobium sp. MEBiC01747; assembly: GCF_053601635.1. Lineage (NCBI taxonomy): Bacteria > Pseudomonadati > Bacteroidota > Flavobacteriia > Flavobacteriales > Flavobacteriaceae > Pontimicrobium > Pontimicrobium sp. MEBiC01747. Next base: position 28,203 of record NZ_JBSHNS010000219.1, on the reverse strand, counting down.
TAGGGAAATCAACATTCTTTAATCGTTTAATACAACGAAGAGAAGCCATTGTAGACGCCGTTAGTGGTGTTACTAGAGACCGCCATTATGGAAAAAGTGATTGGAATGGCAAAGAATTTTCGTTAATTGATACAGGAGGTTATGTAAAAGGAAGCGATGATATTTTTGAAGAGGAAATAGATAAGCAAGTAGAACTAGCAATAGACGAAGCAGATGCCATTATCTTTATGGTAGATGTAGAGGCTGGCGTAACAGGGATGGATGAAGATGTAGCAACACTGTTGCGTAAAGTAAAAAAACCTGTATTTTTAGTTGTAAACAAAGTAGATAATGGAAAAAGAGCAGAAGATGCAGTAGAATTCTACTCATTAGGTTTGGGAGACTATTATACTATTGCAAGTATTAATGGTAGTGGAACAGGAGACCTATTAGATGCTTTAGTAGAAGCATTACCAGAAAAAGAAGAAGAGGAGATAGCAGAAGAAGATGCATTGCCACGTTTTGCTGTGGTTGGTAGACCAAATGCAGGAAAATCCTCTTTTATAAATGCATTAATAGGAGAAGAACGTTATATAGTTACAGACATAGCAGGAACAACAAGAGACGCTATAGATACTAAGTATAATCGTTTTGGATTCGATTTTAATTTAGTAGATACAGCCGGAATACGTAAAAAATCTAAAGTAAAAGAAGATTTAGAATTCTACTCAGTAATGCGAAGTGTTCGTGCTATAGAACATGCAGATGTCTGTTTACTAGTGCTAGATGCCAATAGAGGATTCGATGGGCAAGTACAGAATATATTTTGGCTTGCAGAACGCAATAGAAAAGGAATAGTTGTTTTGGTAAATAAATGGGACTTGGTAGAAAAAGACCATAAAACAACAAAAGAATTCGAGAAAGTAATACGCAGGCAAATGGAGCCATTTACAGATGTGCCCATTGTATTTATTTCTGCACTAACAAAACAACGTATATTTAAAGCAATAGAAACAGCTGTCGAAGTTTATAACAATAGAACTAAAAAAATAAAAACAAGCGAGCTTAATGAGACACTATTACCAATAATAGAACATTATCCGCCACCAGCATACAAAGGAAAGTTTGTAAAAATAAAATACATTATGCAATTGCCAACACCACAACCGCAATTTGCATTTTTCTGTAACTTACCGCAATATGTTAGAGAACCCTACAAACGTTTCTTAGAAAATAAATTAAGAGAAATTTACGATTTTAAAGGCGTGCCAATTAGTGTATACATGCGAAAAAAATAAAACAGTATTTTTTTCTAAAACTTAACAAAAAGATTCTATTGTATACAAAAACAATAGAATCTTTTTTTATACAGGCTTACTTATCAACGCTGCTATGTTTCCAATATAAAAACCTATTTTTTAAATAAATAGATATTATAAGAGTAATCAATATAATACCGTTTAAAGAAGAAAATGGTATTACATCAGTACAAAGAAATAAAGGCGTTAAAAAATAACAACTAGTTATAAAAATTTACCATTCTTTTAAGAAAACGTATACGTTTTTGCATTTATATTCGTTCCCTTAATAATTAAAAAATCATCATCAGTCAAAAAATTAAATTAACACTAACTTATGCGAACCCTATTATTATTCGTTGCACTATTATGTGCCTCATTTTCATTTTCACAATCAGACCCTAAACCCTTTAAAATTTCAGGAAAAATTATAGCAGAAGATGATCAATCTGTTTTAGAGGCCGCAACAGTTTATTTACAACGTGTAAAAGATAGCTCTTTAGTAACATATACAATAACAGATAAAACTGGGGCATTTAGTCTAGAAGATGAAACAGGCGATTCTAGTTTAAACCTATACATCTCTTATGTAGGATATAAAACCTATTTTCAAAATATAAAATTAGATAAAAGAGAAATAGACCTAGAAACCATTCCATTAGAAGTAAATTCAGGCTCATTAGACGAAGTTGTTATTACAGCAACAGCACCAGTAACAATAAAAAAAGATACGTTAGAATTTAATGTTAAATCGTTTAAAACTAAAAAAAATGCCAACGTAGAAGACTTACTTAAACAGCTTCCAGGTGTTGAGGTAGATGAAGAAGGCAAAATAAAAGTAAACGGAAAAGAAGTTAATCAAATATTAGTAAACGGGAAACCTTTTTTTGGAAATGACCCCACAATAACTACTAAAAATTTAACAAAAGACATTATAGAAAAAATACAAGTAGTAGATACAAAAACAAAATCTGAAGCCTTTACAGGAGAAGCAGGAGACTCAGAGAATAAAACGATTAATTTAACAATAAAAGAAGAAAACAATAAAGGTGTTTTTGGACGTGTATCTGCAGGAGGCGGAACCGATAAACGTTACGAATTAGCGGGGATGGTTAATTTTTTCGATAATGACCAACGTATAAGTGTATTAGCTGGAGGAAATAATATAAACTCCCCTGGGTTTAGTTTCGGTGAAATTTCTAAAATGTTTGGTGGTGGTAGAAACCGCTCATTCAACAGCAACGGAGCGTTTTCTATAGATGGTCGTTCATTTGGAGGCGGACAAGGTATTACAACATCGCAAATAGGCGGAGCAAATTATGCCGATAAAATAGGAGAAAAAACAGATATTTCTGGAGATTATTTTTATTCTTCAAGTAACTCAGAAAACGAATCGGCATCGCAAAGAGAGACCATCCTGTCAGACTCTAGATTCTTTTCTAATTCTAGTTCCCGTTCAGTAAATGATACAGATAGCCATACCGCTAATGCCGAATTTGAAATAAAAGTAGACTCAACATTTTTAATAAACGTTCGTCCATCATTTAATTACTCAACATCAAAAACAGGCTATACTAGCAGCGATGAAACATTCGATGAAAATAGAGATTTAACCAATGAATCTTCTGTAAACTCTGTAGTAGAAACTACAGCAAAAGAGTTTGGTAATAATTTAAGCTTAACTAAACGATTTGGAAGTAATGGTGCTTTTTTAAGGTTTAGAATGGAAAATAGTTTAAGAAGCGATGATAGCGACGACTTTTTAAACTCTAATACAGAGGTGTTTGGGACAAACCCATCTACAATTATTAGAGATCAATATACAGATGGAGAAAATAATAATTCTGGTTTAGATATAGGTTTAACGTATAGCTATCCAATTATTCCTAAAAAATTATTTTTAAACTTTGAATACGATTACTCTAGAAATAAAGATGAAAACAGAAAAAGTACTTTTGATAAAGATGGTACAACTCAAGAATTTAATGTCTTTAATGAAGCATTAAGTACAGATTTTGAATATACAGATATAGAAAGTTCTCCAGGAGTAAGATTAAGATATAGAGGAGAAAAAATGTCTGCAAGATTTGGTGCAAACTATGTGTTTAGAACCCTTAAAAATCAAGACTTATTAAGACCACAGTTTAATGTAGAACGCGATTTTAAAGCGCTAGAGTTAAGCTCTAATATTAATTACAGATTTAGTCCAAAATCATCAGTATACGCAAGTTATAGATTAAGAAATCAACCACCAGGATTACGTCAATTACAAGCATTCGAAGATGTTTCTAATCCATTAAACACTATCGTTGGTAACCCTAACTTAGAACCTTCAAACAGGCACTCCCTTTATGCGGGATATAATGCTTACGATTGGAGAAATAGAACAGGATTTTATATATACTCTAACGTAACATTAGTAAATAATAATGTAGTTTCTAAAACTATAATAGACCCAGAGACCTTAACAAGACGAACAACATATACTAACGTAAATGGTAATTATAACGGTTCTGTAGGAGGAGATTATAGTAAGAATTTTAAGTTAGATTCTATTCGTAAAATACGATTAAGATTTGGAGCTAGCGGAAGTGTTTCTAAAAACATAAACTTTAATAACGATGTTAAATACGCAAGTAAAGTAAATACATTTTCACCAAGTATAGGTGTAGAATATATTTGGGATAAAGTTATGGAGTTTAAGCCATCATATAGAGTATCATTTACAAATAATAAATACGATATAGATGCATTTGATGATCGTTCATTTAAAAATCATAATGTACGATTAAGAACCGCCACATTCTTACCTAAAAAGTTTGAATGGCGTAACGATATAAACTATAACTATAATCCAGATGTCGCAGAAGGATTTCAAAAAAGTGCATGGTTCTGGAATTCTACTCTAGTCTATTCATTTTTACAAGACAAAGCATCCTTACAGTTAAAGGTTTACGATTTATTAGACCAAAATACAAATGCTAGAAGAATAGCAACACAAGATTATATAGAAGATTCGCAAAGTACAGTATTAGAACAGTACTTTATGTTTACCTTTAGTTGGAAGTTTAATAGCTTAGGTAAAAAAGGAGAAGTGAGAGATAGAGGGTACTATTCTTTCGATTAAATAGTTAGTTAAGCTAAATAAAAGCAATTAATATAACCCATCCTGAAAAACCGTTACAGTTTTTCAGGATGGGTTATTATATTAAAATATATAACTAATCTTTACAATTACTTAAGGATATAAAACAATATCCTTTAAAAATTTTATAGTATCTTGTATAAAAGATTATAAATATTCAAAATGAAGATTTGTAATTTTGTAACCTACTAATTAATACAAAAAATAACTTTTAGCCTTTAAATCTCATGAAAAGAATAGTCTTATTTGTAGCTGTTTTAAACTTTGTTTTTACTTATGCACAAGAAAATGTAAATGATTTGTTAGCAGCAGGAGTTAGAGATGCACAACGTTTTACTTCAGATTATTTAAATCCAGCTTCAGATGGGTTAATGTTTAGTATGAATCAAGGTTGGTTCAACGGGGCCAAAACAATAAAGAAATTTGGCTTCGAAATTTCTATAATAACCAATGCCGCTTTTGTATCAGACGATAAAAAATCATTCATTTTAGATACGTCTCAATATGAAAATCTTAGATTTAAAGACGGTAGTATACAAAAAGAAGTCGCTACAGCATTTGGCGATATTAATGGTGTTATAGTCGTGGTAGAAGGAGAAAGTTCTGTTCCATTAATACCAGCACAAGATGCAGAATTTGAATTAGTAACTGGCTTAGGAGAATCTAATATTAATTTTGTGCCAACAGCATTTCTTCAAGCAAGCTTTAGCCCATTAAAAGCAACAGAATTGAAAGTTAGGTTTCTACCTAAAATAAATACAAATGACACGGAAATTGGAGTTTATGGATTTGGAATATTACATGAAATTACCTCATGGTTACCTGAGGATAAAGTATTTCCTGTTGCAATCTCTGGATTAGCAGCATATACGCATTTAGAAGGAAGCTATGATTTTACTAGTACAAACATAGTAGATGGCGAAAACCAAAAGTTTGAAAATAATACCAATACTTTATTGCTACAAGTTATTGGCTCTACTAAAATGCCTGTTTTTAATGTTTATGGAGGAATAGGTTATATTTCAGGAAAATCTACAACAGATTTAAAAGGAACATATAGAGTGCAATCTGGAATTGTATCTCAAGAAGAAATTGTAGACCCTTTCTCTGTAGAAAGTGAAGTCTCGGCAGTACGAGGAACACTTGGAGCAAAAGTTGCTTTAGGAGCTTTTAAAATAAATTTAGATTATACACTAGCAGAATATAGTGGTTTATCCTTTGCATTAAATCTTAGCTTTTAAAGAAATAGCCAGTTATACATATAGTTACTATTGTATAGTAATCGCAAATAAAAACATTTAATACTTAAACGGTATTTATAACCTTTAAGCGTAGGTGTTACTTTTACCTTTTGCATTCAATTTATCTTCAAAATATAAAATTAAAATAAAGATGTAATGATGTACATCATGGCTGTTGTTACAGCCAAAAAAGGGCGTGAAATCTAAATATGAAATTTATAGGAAATATGGATTATCAAACGATATAATCTTAACAATTAGCTTTATATAAAAGTCACTTGCTTTTAGTTGTTTACCATCCGCCAGAAGCACCGCCTCCACCGAAGCCTCCACCACCAAAGCCACCGCCGAAACCACCTCCAGAGCTACCGCCGCCAAAACCACCACCAAAGCCTCCGCCAGAACTGCTACGTCCAGCATTACTTAGTATAATAGTTTCTAGAATACTCCTAGAAGTGTCATTTCTATAATGACGTCCACCACTACCACCTCCACCTCTACGGTTTTTTGAAATGGAGATTAAAATAATTATAAAAATAATAAAGAGGAAAAAGATAACCCCAAAAGGAAAATCGCCATTAGACGACTGTCTAGAACCTTTGTATTCGCCAGTAAGGACTTCAAAAATAGAATGAACCCCTTTATTTAAACCACCGTAATAATCGCCTTGTTTAAAAAAAGGAATAATATCACGTTCTATAATACGTCTGGACATTGCATCGGTCATTAAATGCTCTACGCCATAACCCGTACTAATGTTTATTTTTCTATCATCTTTAGCTAATAATATAAAAATACCATTATCCTTATTTTTATCCCCAATACCCCATTTGTGCGCCCAATTAGTGCCTAAATAATTTATATACTCTCCTTGGGTAGAGCTTATTACTGCCACTACAATTTGTGTAGAAGTACTGTCGGAATATTTTATAAGTTTGTTTTCTAAGCTGCTTTTTTGACTAGGAGAGAATAAGTTAATATAATCATAAACACTAGTTTGAAAACTCGGTTTTTCAGGAATCTCATATTGAGCAAAAGTACTCGAGGTACTTAAAAGTGTAACTATAATTATAAAGCAACTTAATATACTATTTATAGATAAGTAAAAAGGCTTATTAATTATAGGTAATTTATTATAACTGCTCATTGAATATTGCATAAATTAACCTTTAGAAATCGTGTTGGGTAATTCGTTTACATCTGTTGCATCCCAAGGAAAATGCGCCTGTAATTCTTGTCCAGCTTTTAAAATACCATCCACTAGACCTTGTTTAAAATTATTATTTTTAAAATGCGACACCATAAGTTGAATTGTGTCATCCCAAAAAGTTGAAGAAACAATAGCATTAATACCTTTATCTCCATAAATAGCAAACGCTTTTTCTTCTACAGAAACATAAATTAAAACACCATTTTGTAATTTGGTGTTATACATTTTTAGCATAGAAAACACCTCTATTGCACGTGCATCTACATGCCCATTAGACGTACTTTCTATATGCACACGAATCTCTCCCGAAGTATTTTTTTCTGCTTTTCTAATAGCAGCTACAACTTCTTGTTCTTCTATGGTTGTTAAAAAGGATTCAACTATATTTTGCATCGTTTTAATTAAAATCGAAGTCTACATCTGGTGCTTTTTCACTACCAGTTTCAGATTGGAAATAGGCTTTTTTATCAAAACCAAATAGACCTGCTAATAAGTTATTAGGGAACGTTCTTATCTTTTTGTTATATGGTTTTACAGTTTCATTAAATCGGTCTCTAGCAACATTAATTCTATTTTCTGTACCTTCTAATTGCGATTGTAATTCTAAAAAGTTTTGGTTAGCCTTTAAATCTGGATAACGCTCTACAGTAACTAATAATCTAGATAAAGCACTACTTAATCCACTTTGTGCTTGGTTAAATTGTTGTAGCTGCTCAGGTGTAATATTAGAAGGGTCTATATTAACAGCCGTTGCTTTAGCTCTAGCATTTATAACAGATTCTAAAGTACTTTTTTCAAAGTCTGCTGCTCCTTTAACCGTTTTTACTAAATTGCCTATTAGGTCACTTCTTCTTTGGTAAGAACTTTCTACTTTTCCCCAAGCCTCTTCTACATTTTCATCTAAACCTATTACTGAGTTGTAAGTACTCATCCCTAATAGCGCAAATATTATGATAATTACGACAGGTACGATCCATTTTTTCATGATAATTAATTTTTTGTTATAGTTGGTTTTTTAATTTTATAAGTTGTGCTTTAACACCCTCTAATTTACTAATAATTTCGAAATTAGTAAGGGTTTTCTGCTTTTCTTCTTTTAAATGTATTTTAGCGCCTTCTAAAGTAAAACCGCGCTCTTTTACCAAGTGGTATATAAACTTTAAATGCTTTATATCATCTGGAGTGAATTTACGGTTGCCTTTGGCATTTTTTTTAGGTTTTAAAACGTCGAATTCTTTTTCCCAAAAGCGAATTAAAGAAGCATTAACGTCAAAAGCTTTTGCCACTTCACCAATATTATAATAGCGTTTTTCTGGAAGCTCTATATGCATTAGTCTAAAGATTGATTTTCTAAAGACGCTCGATTTAACAACTTGCTAAACTCTTCAGCCGTTAAACTACCATAATAGAAGTTAATAGGATTTATACGTGTACCATCTTTAAAAATTTCGTAGTGTAAATGCGGCGCTTCAGAACGACCAGTACTACCTACAAAGCCTATTAAATCACCACGTTTTACTTTTTGGTTTTTTCTTATGTTGTATTTGTATAAATGCGCATATAAAGACACATAACCATAACCATGGTTAATTCTAATGTGTTTACCGTAACCAGAAGAATTACTATCCGCACGTTCCACAACACCATCACCAGAAGCATAAACAGGAGTGCCGCGAGGTGCCGTAAAATCCATGCCCCAGTGCATTTTTCTTGCTTTAGTAAAAGGATCGGTTCGCATACCAAAACCAGAAGCCATACGTGTTAAATCTTCATTAGTTACAGGTTGTATTGCAGGGATTGTTGCGAGAAATTTTTCTTTTTCCTCTGCAAGAACTTTTATTTCATCTAGAGATTTAGATTGTACCACTATTTGTTTTTGAAGTTTATCTATACGCTTATTACTTTCAATAATAAGTTTAGAGTTATCAAAACCCTCAAAAGCTTTATACCTATTAATACCGCCAAACCCAGCTTTTCGTTGTTCTTCTGGAATTGGGTTAGCTTCAAAATACAAACGATAAATGTTGTTATCTCTATCTTCTATATTGGCTAGAACAGTTTCGGCTTCATCCATTTTTTTATTCAATAAATCAAACTGTAATTGCATGTTTGCCAACTCGCGTTTTAAAGCTTTTTCTTTTGGGGACTCTATGTATAAAGTTGCCAAAAACATAAACAATAAACCAAATAAAGCAGAGGATAATAAAAAACCGAAAAGGTATTTAAAAGCTGTACTTTTTTTTCGTTTTATCTTGCGATAAGACAGTGTGTCAGAATCATAATAATATTTTACCTTACTCATTATCTAATTTATACTATTTTTGCATTTAATTATCACCTAAAAGTTAGGTTAGATTTAAAATAGTTAACGAACAAACCTACAAAAAAAATGCCTTTTTTTGGATATTTTTATAAAAGTAGGTTCACTCTGTCCAAAATTTAAAATAGATTTGCAGAGTAAATATATAAATTGTTTCGCAATGCGAGTAGCAAGCAGAAACAAGGTTATTAACATAGTCCTATGAATTCTCAAGAGATACGCTCTAAATTTTTAAGTTTTTTTGAAAATAAAAAACACAGTATTGTGCCATCTGCACCAATGGTTTTAAAAGATGACCCAACCTTAATGTTTGTAAATTCTGGTATGGCTCCTTTTAAAGAGTATTTTTTAGGAAACGCCACACCTAAAAATACACGTATTACAGATTCTCAAAAATGTTTACGTGTGTCAGGTAAGCATAACGACTTGGAAGAAGTAGGGTACGATACTTACCACCATACCCTTTTTGAAATGTTAGGAAACTGGAGTTTCGGCGATTACTTTAAAAAAGAAGCCATTACTTGGGCTTGGGAATTATTAACTGAAGTTTATGGTATAGATAAAGACATTTTATACGTTACCGTTTTTGAGGGGAGTGATGACGACGATAACCTAAAAATGGATCAAGAAGCATACGATATTTGGAAAAGTATTATTCCAGAAGATCGTATTTTAATGGGAAATAAAAAGGATAACTTCTGGGAAATGGGAGCGCAAGGTCCATGTGGCCCATGTAGCGAAATCCATGTAGATATACGTACACCAGAAGAAAAAGCAAAAGTATCTGGGAAAGATTTAGTAAACATGGATCATCCTCAAGTTGTAGAAATCTGGAACTTAGTATTTATGCAATACAATCGTAAGGCAGATAAGTCTTTAGAGAACTTACCAAACAAGCATATAGATACAGGAATGGGGTTTGAGCGTTTGTGTATGGTTTTACAAGACGTAAAATCTAACTACGATACAGATGTGTTTACTCCAATTATTAGAGAAATAGAAACCATAACCGATACCGATTATGGTAAAGATGAAAAGAGAGATATAGCCATTCGTGTTATTAGCGATCATGTTCGTGCGGTAGCTTTTTCTATTGCAGATGGGCAATTGCCAAGTAATAATGGAGCAGGTTATGTTATTAGGCGAATTTTACGTCGTGCTGTACGTTACGGATTTACATTTTTAGATAAAAAAGAACCATTTATATACAGGTTAGTTGATGTTTTAAGTAAAAAAATGGGGAAAGCATTCCCAGAACTTAAAGTACAAAAGCAACTAATTGAAAATGTAATTAAGGAAGAAGAGACTTCTTTTTTAAGAACATTAGATCAGGGGTTAGTATTGTTAGACCGTATTATTGAAACTACTGAAAATAAAATGGTTTCTGGAGAGAAAGCCTTTGAATTATATGATACTTATGGCTTTCCTATAGATTTAACAGCTCTTATTTTAAGTGAAAAAGGAATGACCTTGGATGAGGCTGGTTTTGAAGTGGAATTACAAAAACAGAAAGAACGTTCTCGTGCAGCAAGTGAAATGTCTACAGATGACTGGACAGTATTACTAGAAGATTGTGAAGAGGAATTTATAGGTTACGACTCACTAGAAGCAAATGTAAAACTAACAAGATATAGAAAAGTAGTCTCTAAAAAAGACGGAGAAATGTATCAGTTAGTCTTTAACATGACACCTTTTTATCCAGAAGGAGGAGGGCAAGTAGGAGATAAAGGGTATTTAGAAGTGCCAAACGGAGATGTCATTTATATTCTAGATACAAAAAAAGAGAATAATGTTATTATTCACTTCTCTAAAAACTTACCAAAGCATTTAAATGAAACCTTAAAAGCTGTAGTAGATGCTAAGCAACGTTACAGAACAGAATGTAATCACACCGCAACACACTTACTACACCAAGCGCTAAGAGAAGTTTTAGGAACACATGTAGAGCAAAAAGGAAGTGCGGTACACTCTAAATATTTAAGATTCGATTTTTCACATTTCTCTAAAGTAACAACAGAGCAATTAAGAGATGTAGAAAACTTTGTAAACTCAAGAATAGAAGGAAAACTACCATTAGAGGAAAATAGAGCAGTACCAATGGAGCAAGCAATTGCAGAAGGCGCAATGGCATTGTTTGGAGAAAAGTATGGAGATGCAGTAAGAACCATTCGCTTTGGACAGTCCATGGAACTTTGTGGAGGAACTCACGTAAAAAATACAGGCGATATTTGGCATTTTAAAATTGTATCAGAAAGCGCTGTGGCATCAGGAATTCGTAGAATAGAAGCGATTACTAATGATGCAGTTAAAGACTTTTATTTTGATAACAACCGTGCTTATTTTGAAATGAAAGACCTGCTTAATAATGCAAAAGAACCAGTAAAAGCTTTAGTGTCTTTAAAAGAAGAAAACGTAAATTTAAAAAAGCAAATAGAAGGCTTATTAAAAGATAAAGCTAAAAATCTAAAAGGAGAATTGGCAAATGCGTTAACCGAAATTAATGGCGTACAATTTTTAGCGCAAAAAGTAGATTTAGACCCCGCGGGAATTAAAGATGTAGCTTTTGGAATGGGCGAAAAACATAAAAACCTATTTTTATTGTTTGGTACAGCAAACGAAGGAAAAGCGATGTTAACCTGTTATATCTCTAAAGAACTAGTAGCAGATAAAGGATTAAATGCAGGGCAGGTAGTTAGAGAACTAGGAAAACTAATCCACGGCGGTGGAGGAGGTCAGCCATTTTATGCAACAGCAGGTGGTAAAAATCCAGCAGGAATAGATGAAGCTTTAAGTAAAGCAAAAAGTTATATAGAGTAGTCTTAATTTGAAAAAGATATTCGCATACATTTAAGATAAGACGCAAAGCATTTATAAATGAAAGCTTTGCGTTTTTGTTTTTATAACAAGACCATGAAACTATTAACAGAAATAAAACTCGAAAAACAAGAACAACAAATAGATTATAACTCTAAAATGTTGCTGTTAGGTTCGTGTTTTGCTGAAAATATAGGAAAGAAATTTAACTATTATAAATTTCAAATAGCACAAAACCCATTCGGGATATTATTTCATCCCGTAGCTATTGAAACAATATTATCTAGAGCTGTTGAAGATAGACGCTATACAGAAGCAGATATTTTTAGGCATAACGAGCAATGGCATTGTTTCGAGGCCCATTCTAAATTAAGTGATATCTCAAAAGAAAGACTATTAGAAACGTTAAATAATAACTTAATAACCATTACACAATACCTAAAAGAAGCTAGCCATATTGTTATTACTTTAGGAACAGCTTGGGTTTACAATTATAAAGAAACCAATACAACAGTAGCTAATTGCCATAAAGTACCACAAAAGCAATTCTATAAAAAATTACTTTCAGTAGAAGCAGTAACTAATAGTTTACAAAATATATTTAACACTATACAAACCGTAAATACTAAAGCCTCTCTTATTTTCACAGTATCACCAGTTAGGCATATTAAAGATGGATTTGTAGAGAACATGCAAAGTAAATCGCATTTAATAAGTGCAATTCATCAATTTGTAAAAGCACAAGTATATTATTTTCCATCCTACGAAATTATGTTAGATGAGTTAAGAGATTATCGTTTTTACAAACCAGATTTATTACATCCAAACGATACTGCCGTAGATTATATTTGGGAGAAATTTAAAAGCGTTTGGATTACTTCTAACGCATACAGTACAATGGATACTGTAGATAACATCCAAAAAGGATTAGCCCACAAGCCTTTTAATGAAAACTCAGAGGCACACTTAAAATTCCTTGAGCAATTAGAACAAAAGAAAGAAAAGTTACAGAATAAGTATTCGCATATTAGGTTTTAAACAATAAGGCAGTAAGTCTTAAATTTTTCTTTAAATTTAGACATGAGAAAAATTCTATTTGGAGTCGTTATCACATTAATCGTTTTATTTACATTTAAATATTGCGATGATAAAAAAAGTGAAGCAATAATACTTAAAGAACATTCTGCGCTAATACAAGAACAACTAAAAAATGTTGGGAAACTAGTGGTTACAGAAGGTCATTTTAGTGAAGTATTTAATTATAAAAACTCTAAAGCGATATTGTCTGATTATATTTTGGCAGAGAAAAAAGCATTAGTTGTAGTTAATGCAGATGTTACTATTGCGTACGATTTAAGTAAAATAGAATATGAAATAGATGATGTTTCTAAAACACTAAGATTAATAAAAATTCCTGACGAAGAAATAAAAATTAGCCCAGATTTTGAGTATTACGATATTCAGGCAGATTTTTTAAACCCTTTTGAAGCGGAAGATTATAATGCTATAAAAGAAACAGTAAAAGCATCTTTAATGAAAAAAGTGGAAGCCTCTAGCTTAAAAATAAATGCTAAAAACAGATTAATTAGCGAGCTAGCTAAGTTTTATATTCTTACAAATTCTTTAGGTTGGACGTTAGAATATCAGGCGAACCCAATTACAAACTTTCAGGATATTAAATTGTAGGCAAAAACTATTTTAATTCATTCAATAGTTTTTTAGCTTTTAAGTAATTAAAGTTGTTTTTATCTTCTATAAGTAATTCTAAAGTTTCGATAGCCTTAACTCTATTATCTTGTTTTAAATAAGTTAAAGCTTTAAACCAATAAGCTTTGTGTGCATCTAAGCTATTGCTTTTTAATAATAGATTTAGCCTCTCTTGGGCCAATTGGTATTGCTCTAGCTCTAAATAACAAACGGCAATATATAGTAGAAGGTTAGGGTTTAACGTATTCTCTAGGCTGTGTTCTGCTATTTTAAATTGCTCTAAAGCCTTTTTATACTGTTTTGTTTTAAATAAGTTTTCTGCCTTGGCTAAAACATTAGCAGTATTACTTTGGGTAGTAAAAGAAGGTAAATCTTCAGTACTATAATAATTATTATATAAGGTTATAGAGGTAGCATCATTGTTTAAGAAATAGTATCCGGAAAATAGAATAATAACGGCAGCTGCTACCGACGAAATGTATTTTATAAAACGTCTTTTTTGGGTAGCAGACTTGTAATTTGAAGCCGCTATTTTAGCATGTTTAGAGAACGATTCAATAGCATCTCCCTTAAATAATTCACTGGTGTTTTTTAGCGTATTATTGTCTCCATTATATAGAGCCCAATCAGTATCACTATAAACAGTATTCATAGTTTTTATAATAGATATAGACTGCTTTAAATCTGGGTCTGCTTTAATATCTAATTCAAAACGGGCACGCTCTTCATCGGTCATTGTATCCTCCAAGTATGCTATAATTTTATCATCTAAATTCATTCTAATGCTTAAGTTTAGAAAATCTGAAATCTTCTTTAATTAACTTGCTAAGCCGGGCTTTACACTTAAATACACGTTGTCTTGCAACTGTTTGAGAACTGTAAGAATATTTCTTTACAATGTCTGCATAAGCTTTTTTTTGAAACACCATAGAAAGGATCTCTTTACATTGCGCAGATAGTAATTCAAATTTTTCTTTATATAATTCCCATTGGTTATGTTCTAAATAAAAAGAAGCTTTATCAAGCTCTTCACTAACTAGAGGGATAACGTTATTATTTGTTACCCTATGTTTTGCATTTTCTCTTTTCCATAAATTTTTACAGACAGTAAACAGGTAATTATCGAAAGCTTTAATATTTATGTTGCCTTCTTTTAATTTAACATAAATGATAATAAGAGCATTATGAAACACATCTTCGGCATCTTTTTTAGAGCCATTTCTACTAGTAATATAATGCTCTACATATTTAAATGAATTGTCATAGATACTGTTTAAGAGTTTTGAATTTCCTTTTAAAAATTGGCTTACAAAATCATCATTCTCCATACAAGATGTTGATGTATAATTAAT
The DNA here is from genome assembly GCF_053601635.1 of Pontimicrobium sp. MEBiC01747. Classification (NCBI taxonomy): domain Bacteria; kingdom Pseudomonadati; phylum Bacteroidota; class Flavobacteriia; order Flavobacteriales; family Flavobacteriaceae; genus Pontimicrobium; species Pontimicrobium sp. MEBiC01747. The sequence goes on along the minus strand of NZ_JBSHNS010000219.1, from coordinate 13,137 downwards.
TTAAATTCTAAGATAGTTTAAATAAACTGGGTAACAAAAAAATAAATTCTCCTCTTAACTGTGAATTAATTCAATAAAAGGAGGGATCCGAAAAACCTTTATAAAAAACAGAGTAGGAACTTTTAATTAATCAATAAACCCTTAAAATTATGAAGAAAATACTTTTTTTAGCCTTCTTTGTATTGAGTTATATTACAGCTCAATCACAATGTAACCAGGGCAATTGTCAAGATATTCAGGTTAGTAATACCCAACAATGGAGCGACTCGCATGGAACACCATCATGGGGGAGTAATTCTGTTTGGTTGTGGTCTTATTATTCTGGTTTTACGCAATCTATAACTGGAGAAGGTGTAAACTATTCTGGATATAACTTTGTGCAAGGTGAGCAATACTGTGTGTCTTTTAATTTAGATGCAGCTACTAATACTGGGCAAATACCAAATGTTAATTCTATGATGAATGTTGTATTAACCTCTAATGCCGTTGTAGGTAATACAGGAACCAATACTAACAATGTTATCCCGAATACTCCAACCCCAAACCAGACAATAATGGGGCAGAATATATGGGCAAATGGAGCAAATAGCCAGATGTATACATTTAACTTTACAGCTACTCAGAATTTTAATAATATATGGTTTTATCCTACAAACCCATCGGCACCAAATCCTCAAATAGAAGTTCGTATATCTAACTTATCTATCTGTCAACCGTGTACTCCAGACCCAACAACGATAACAATAGATGGAACCGATGTAACAGATACTTTAGAATATACAATACCTTGTGGTACTACTTGTATAAATATTAGTGCTACAAACCTTCAAGATGATGCGTATAATACTAATAGCCCAGTGCTTACAGATTTAAATGGTTTATTTTGTTTAACGAATAACTCAACATTAACTTCTTTTGTAGCAAATATTACAGGAACAGATTCCTGTGGTGATTTCTACAGCCAGAATGTTACTATTAATATAGAGCAAGACTGTCCGCCGCCGCCATGCTGCGATGCCGAGAATAATTTGCTTGTAAACGGAGATTTTAATCAAGCTACCTGTGGTGGAAATGGAGCTTTTAATAGTGGTTGTGTCCCAAATTGGATAGCTACAGATGGTTCGCCTTCTATTAATAACTTTAGTGCCGATCCTAATGCATGGATGTGGTCTTATGGTGGAAATGGAGAAGGTATTGCTGCTAATTTTGATTTTGAAGAAGGTGTGTCGTATTTTATATGCTTAAGAATAAGAACAGACGATAGAAACTCTGGAGACCCAAATGTTGCTAATAATGCTACAGTAAATTTAGTAGCAACTAATAGCGTAGGGAATATTACAGCAACGCCTACAGGAGAGTATATTTTTAATGATACTATGGGCGGGTATTTAAATACCTGGACGGATATTTCTTTAACGTATACTCCAAATGGAAACTATTCACAACTATGGGTGTTCCCATTTATGGCAAACGCATCAAATGGAGTTAGCCAAGCAGAATTATCAATAGATGATATTATTATTTCCGTTTGTGAAAGTTGTGAAACAACAGCACCTACTAACCTTCAGGTGGTTGGTAATACATTAACATGGGATCCTGTGCCAGGAGCGACATCTTATGTCATAACATCGCCTCCAGGTAATGTTCCGCAAATAGATTGTGGCTGTACAGGAAGTAATGGTATATCTTTAGCGCCTATTACTGTAGGAACTAACAGTTATACTTTGCCAACTTCATTACAAGATATGTGTTTTGTTTGGCAGGTAACTGCAATTTGCGAAGATGGTACAGAATCACCAATTTCTAACCAAGCCTGTCATACACCAAAAGAAAAAGAGTGCGAGGTAACAGCACCTACTAATCTTCAAGTGGTTGGTAATACATTAACATGGGATCCAGTACCAGGCGCAACATCTTACACCATAACATCTCCACCAGGTAATGTACCACAAATAGATTGTGGTTGTACAGGTAATAATGGCATTTCTTTAGCACCTATTACAGTAGGTACTAATAGTTATACCTTACCTACATCATTACAAAATAAGTGTTTTGTTTGGCAAGTAACAGCAATCTGTGAAAGTGGTAAAAAGTCACCAATTTCTAATCAAGCCTGCCATACACCAAAGGAAAAAGAGTGTGAGGTAACAGCGCCAACTAATCTTCAAGTGGTAGGGACTACATTAACATGGAATCCAGTACCAGGCGCAACATCTTATATTATTAGCTCTCCAGCAGGTAATGTACCACAAATAGATTGTGGTTGTGAGTTTGGTATTTCTATTGCGCCAGTTCAGGTAAACACTAATAGTTACACATTACCAGCATCGTTAGAAGGTAGATGCTTTGTTTGGCAAGTAACAGCCGTTTGCGAGAGTGGTAAAAAGTCGCCAATTTCCAGACAAGCTTGTTATAATAAAGGAAAGAAAGGGCGAGATGCCGACAAAATTTCTATTTATCCAAATCCTAATAAAGGAAATATGGATATTAAATTAAATATTGAAGATGTTGAAAATATTCAATTGAATATTTACAGCTTCGATGGTACTTTAATTAAAACGTTAGAAAATCGTAAAGTAATAAACGGAGAACTTAAGTTTAACTTAAATCTAAGATCTAGCCTTACTAAAGGTGTGTATTTCTTCTCATTTAATACAGGGAAAAATATAATTACTAAAAAAGTTATGATAGAATAACAATTACACAGTAGTCTCAACTTAAGTAAATTAGGTTGAGACTGCTTTTTTTAAAAAAAATCCTAAACCTAAATTAAATTATGAAAACATTAAAACTTACAATAATGTGCTTTGTGTTATTATTACTGGCATGTTGTAGCGATGAGTTAACTGAAGAATCTAATGAGAGTACTTTAAAAAATAACATGCTTAATAAAAAATCTAAGTTAGGGAAGAATGTTAGAGAGTTTATTGTGCACTATAATATAGGAACAACCAATTTGCAAAAAGAAGCATTAAGAAACATGTACGAAGTGCAAAGTTATAAACAGTGTTCATGTCAAGATGATACGTTAGAATTATGGCGTTTTGCTCAGGATTTAACAGAATCACAATTAGAAGAAAAAAAAAGTACAGCTAGTGATGATCCAGATTTAGATGGCGCTTCGTTAAATAATGGAGTGCAATTACCAAATAATTATTTTGGATCGGCAATACTAGATGGCGATATAGATCAAGCTTTAAATTTACAAGTAGAAAGTAATGAAAATATAACTGTTGCTATATTAGATACAGGAGTAAATTACATAGCAGGAGGATTTACAGAACCCTTTTTATATAATAACTCTGCTAATAAGCAATGCGAAGCAACAAACTCAAAAGACCTTTATGGGTGGGATTTTGTAAATGAAGATAATGACCCTTTTGATGACCATAACCATGGAACTCAAATTGCAAGTATAATAAATAGTAATTTAATAAATAAAGGGATAAGTCATCAAATTTTACCGGTAAAAGTGTTTGATGCAGATGGTAAAACAAATACATTTCGTATTCTATGTGGATTAAAATATGCATTAAGTAAACCCGAAGTTGCAATTATTAATATGAGTTTTGGTAGTTATAGTTATCAAGAATTATTTGATAGGATCCTTGCTAATTACAGCAATCGTGTATTAATTGTAGCATCTGCGGGAAACCAAACTAACGATAATGATGAGATACCACATTATCCATCATCGTACGAGCATGATAATATTATTTCAATTGCTGGAATGGAAACAATAACAGATTATACAGCAGAAAGTTATAATAATAGTAATCTTTTAGCATGGTATTCTAATTATGGTGTAAATAATGTAGATATAGCAGCACCTGGAAATGATTATTCGTTTACAATAAATGGACAAAGTACAACGGTTCAAGGAACGTCTTTTGCAAGTGCCTTTGTAGCTTATAAAAGTGCAGCACTATATTCTATAGGAGATTCACCATTAGTTTTAAAAAATAAAGTTATAGATAACAGTACGGAGTTTGTATCTGGTTTAGAGACCATAAAACATAGAGCAGCAGTATTAGAATAAATTTTAGTTTAATAGGGTTTAGGTCACTTTTTTTAAACTATAAGCAGAGAGTGTTTAATTATGCTCTCTGCTTTAAATATATTACACCATTTTACAACTTGATTTTAAATAAAAATAGAAAGATGATTTTTTATTATTAAATTTAGATGAATTCTACTAAAAGTAGAGTAATCAATAATGTTATGAGAAAAGGTAAATTATAAATAAATGTGTTATAAAGTTACTTTTGTATTTCTAATACTTATACCATTTAGTATTAGTTCTCAAACAAAAATTTTAGAACAGTTTGATTCTATTATAAAATTATCGACACTCTCAAAACAACAAAAAGTAGTAAAAACAGAAACTTTAATAGAAGAAAGCAAAGTAGATGAATTGAGTGTATCTCAAGTTTATCATGATTTAGCAAAATTTATATACAAGAAAAACCTTTCTCTAGACAATGCTATTTACTTTGCCGAAAAAGCATCAGAAATACGAAAAAACTACATTAAAGAGAGTCCTTCGCTTTTTAAAGGAAGCTTTAATAATCTAGCCAAATTTCAATACGAGAAAGGGCTTTATTCAAAAGCTATTAAAACATGCGATAGTTTGCTTAGTTATTGTAATGCTACAGAAGTTAGAGTAGCAAAAGTGAATTGGCTAAAAGCAAGAATTTATGAAGCTATAGGAGACTTTAAAAAAGCCCTAGACTGCTACGAAAAAAGTGAGTCTATTTATAAAGCTTTAGGAAAACATCAAAAACTACTGAGTATTTACAAAAATGTTTTAGCAATTTATGCAGGCTTTGATGATGTTAAATATAAAGAAGCATTTTTTTTGAACTATAGAAAAGTACAAACCTTAAGTAACTATTTTGATATCTCCGAGAAAGATTTAATTGGCTTAAAGCTTAATTGTGGTAATTTTTATGATACGCTTAAAGACTATAATAATAGTAAAGAGGCTTATAAAGAGGCGTTAGCATTAGCTTATAAATTAAACGACTCTGTATATGCAGCTAAGAGCTTGAATAATTTGGGAGTCGTTTACAAAAAAACGAATAACATTAATAAATCTATAGAAAGCTTACGTGCTGCATTAAGCTATGCCTCTAATTTACCTAGTCAAAAAGCCGAGTCTTACGATAACTTAGGCGATATTAAATTACTTCAAAACAATTATGTAGCGGCTCTTAAAAATTATCAAAAAGCAATATACTTAACGACGTATAATGCTAGTGTTGATTATACTACATTACCCAAATTTCAAGATATAGAAATGTCTAATTTAAAAATAGATATCCTAGGGTATTTAAGAGATAAAGCAGGTGCTTGGATTGCATATTATAACAAAACAAAAAATAAAGCACTTTTAAAAAAAGCTCTGGAAACGTTAGAACTAGCAGATAAAGTAGTTAATTTAATTTATTTTGAAAGTAGAGAAGATTTATCAAAATTATTTTGGCGAGAAAAAGGGAATGATTTATATCAAAAAGCAGTAGATGTATCTTACTTATTAAATGAGCCAGAAAAAGCCTATTGTTTTATAGAAAAAAGTAAAGCCTTGTTGCTTTTAGAAAATGTAACCAATTTAAATGCAAGAGTATTAGCTAAATTACCACATGCAACTATAGAAAGAGAAGTTAAATTATTAGAGGAAATTAATAATTATAAAGCAGAGTTAGTAACAAACAACTTATTAAAAAGAAAGAGAATAAAAGATAGTTTTATTACAAAAAAAAATGAGTATTCAAAATTTTTAGATTCTTTAGAAACAACCTTTCCAAAATACCATAATTACAAAAAAGGGATTCAAATTTATGATGCTAAAATAACTCAAAAACATTTAAAAGAAAATCAATTAGTTCTTCAATATAAAATAGATAAAAATAAAGCATACGTTTCTTTGGCATCTAACACAGAAATTAAAACATATAAAATAGAAGAAGCAGAGCTTTTAGAAAAAAGAATACTAGCATTTCATGATGCTTTAAAAAAGCCATTTTTAAATAAAAAAGATCAAGAGGATTATAAAAGCTTAGCCTATACATTATATAACCAATTGCTACCTTTTATGAAGGGTAAATTAAAAGCATTTCAAGGAAAACAGTTTTTAGTTATTCAAGATGGGATACTGCAAAATATACCTTTGGAACCATTAATAGTAGATAATAGAGAAAGCCCCATAAATGAACTGTATTTAATTAATTTTTGCAAAATAAGTTATGCATACTCATTTTCGTCTCTTATGGTTACTAGTAAATTAAAGAGAACGTATAATGCAGACTATTTAGCTATGAGTCCTACTCTATTTAAAGACAAATCTTTATCCTCTTTAATTATATATAGAGAAGAATTACAAAAATTAGAAAGTACTCTAGAAACAAAGTTTTTAACCAGATCAAACACAACTAAGCAAAAATTTATTGAAGCCTACGGTGGTTATAAAGTAGTGCACCTATCTACACATGGCGGAGTAACGGAGGATAAAAAACCATGGTTAGCTTTTTATGATGATAAATTAGAATTAGGAGAAATGTATTTTAATAATCAATATACAGATTTAGTTGTTTTAAGTGCATGTAAAACGTCTAAAGGAGAATTGAGAAAAGGAGAAGGTGTTATGAGTATTGCTAGAGGATTTGTTAACTCTGGAGCAAAAAGTGTTTTAGCTTCACTTTGGGATATCGATCAAAAATCTAATAATGAAATTATTTATTCGTTTTATAACTATTTAAACCAAGGGTACACTAAAACAGAAGCATTAAATAGAGCAAAATTAGATTACATCTATAAAAATAAAAATACAAGCGAAGTATCTCCATATTATTGGAGTGCGATAACATTAACAGGTAATAATGAGGCTATTTTTAAAAAAGGCAATAATTTATATTATTTCTTGCTTTTATTAGTGCCAATATTTTACGTGTATAAGCGTAGAAAACAAATAAAAAAATCGGCTTAAATTGGTTATATAGGCTTATTTAATAAGTTTAGAAAGTTTTAACCAGCCACCACCATTTATAGCTTCAATATTATTAAGGTTTAAATATTTAGATGCTTTGGCAGACCTAACACCGCTTTGGCAATACACTATAAAAGGTTTGTTTAAAGCTCTTAATTCTTCAATACGCCTATGTAATTCTTGTAAAGGTACATGTTTGGCACCTTTTATAGCACCGTTATCATATTCTCTTTGTGTTCTAACATCTAAAATTAGAGCTCCTTTTTTTATAAAGTTTTCAACTTGACGTTTTTTTGCTCCAAATAAAAAATCTAAAAATCCCATAGTTTTAATGTGTTACATGTTCTTTAACTAAAGCGATGCCATCTACAATTAAATGCGCAATTTTTGGACGCTTCTCCTTAAGCGTATTTAAGTACTCTAAAATACGTATTTTTAAATTGTAATTTTCATTAGTACTTAAAAGTTCATAGAGTTCTAAAGACAATAGCCAGTCATTAGGGTGTTCCTGTTGTAAGTTACTAAAAATAGTTTCAATCTGCTTACCATCAATATTATTTTTAGCTCTTAGAGCGCTAACCTGTTGATATAGGTTTTCTAATTTTACTGTGTTTTCATCTTTATGCTCTTTAATAGTTTCAGTAGAAGAGACATGATATAAATTATTAAACGATCTAAAATCTGCCGAACCAGCAAAGGCAGAAACAATAGAAGAACCAACGGCTAACCTAAACGTACCTTGATCTGGAGAAAATAACATTTTATTTTTATAAGTAACGGTACAATCTTCAAATTCAATAAGTATTAATTTTCCAAAAACATTTCGTATCCCTGTAATATTTAGCCCTTCAATAGTAATTCCGCTTTCATACTCAATAGCAATACGTTTACCATCGTAAAAATTATAGGCTTTTAAATCCCTGGGACCCATATCTTCAATAGCCAAACTAATACCCTTTAGTTTACCAATAGGAGAGCTAAAGCCATTAGGGTTTGCTTCTTTGCCATGGCCTATAAGTTCTTTTTCTCTATTAGCTAAAGCAGTAGGGCCTTCAGTTTTAAAGAAAACAACATTGTTGTCTTCATCTGTAATCATTTCTGTAAATACACCCGAAATTTGTAGCCCGGTATTAAGCTCTATACTACCAATTTTTTTAGAATCTATAAGTTTTTGTAAGCCTCTAAAACCACCTTTTCTCATAGCCATGGTATTAGAGAACTCTTCTAAAACCTCCATTAAATATGCGAAATCTGGAGTAACAAATAGTTGAGGTTGCGGTTTTGTGATGTCAAATTCCATTTCTGCTGCGTCTATACTATATAGCCTTTTTTCAACAGCATCTGTCATACACCATTTACTTTCACCAATAGACGATAATAATCCCGCACCATAAATTTTAGGGTTCTCTAAAGTTCCTATTAATCCGTACTCAACAGTCCACCAATGCAGGTTTCTAATCTTTGCCATTTCAGAAAGTGGCACTTTTTTATTTTGTAAAGTATTCACTAAATCTTCCGCATCTTTAATGCCCTTATCTGTAGAATCTGCGGCCTCTTTTAAAATAGATAGCGTTCTTACGGCTTCATACATGTCGTTGTCATGAGACGATAAAATAGCTTTAGAGCCAATTTCTCCAAAACGTCTTAAATATTCGGCATAATCAGGATTGGCAATTATAGGGGCATGTCCTGCCGCTTCATGAATTATGTCTGGAGCAGGAGTGTATTCCATGTTTTCCAATTGGCGAATGTCTGAAGCAATAACAAGCACTTTATAAGCCTGAAACTCCATAAATGCATTAGGAGGAATAAACCCGTCTACAGCTACAGCCGCCCAACCAATATCTTTAAGAATACGATTCATGCCATACATACTTGGTATAGCATCTACAGAAATACCAGTCATGTCCAAACCCTTTAAATACGATTCATGAGCAACTTGGCTTAAATAAGAAACGTTTTTTCGCATTACATAACGCCAAACGGCTTGATTTATTGGCGAGTAATGCTCGTAGTTTTGTGGTTTAATAAACTGTTTTAGATGTGGTGGAAGCCTATCTATAAAGGGGTTAGTTTCTATTCCGGTATTCATAAAAATGCTTAAAATATGTTGTCTTTAGCTTACAACAAAGTTATGAATTAATATATTGCAGAAAGTAACAAGCTTTAGGATAGTTTTTCTAGCAAAAATTGAATCTGTATATTAGTAACCAATGAAACAAGAAACTCGCAAGCAACAAATTATAAATACAGCAGCAATCCTTTTTAAGGAAAAAGGTTATAGTGCAGTAACTATGAGAGATATAGCTAAGGTTATGGGGATAAAGGCTTCTAGTCTTTATAACCACATACAGTCCAAGCAAGATATTCTTACTTGTATAATTATTTCTTTAGCAGAAGAGTTTACAGAAGGTATGGCGGTTATAAAATCATCTCAAATTACAAACATTGAAAAGTTAAATCGAATTATAAAACTACATGTAGATATTACAACACAGAATACACATGGCATGTCTTCAATGAATAGTGATTGGATGCATTTAGAAGAACGTTTAGACTATTATTTAGAGTTAAGAGATGATTACGAAAATAATTTTAGAAACATTATTGTTAAAGGAATTGAGAACAAAGAGATCGTTAATAAAAACCCCGAAGTTATGTTGTTTTCAATACTGTCTACTCTACGATCGTTGTATCTATGGATCCCTAAAAAGGAAGATTTAAACCCAGCAGATTTGTCTGAAAATTTGAGCCAAGTACTAATCCATGGGGTAAAAATTTAATTTTCAAAACTTTTGTATATTTGTAAACCTAACTAACAAGTGTTAGTTAAAATATACAAATGGCAGAATTTTATAACATACAAGTAAAAGATATCTACAAGGAAACTAAAGACTGTTCTGTAGTTACTTTCGATATTCCAGAAAATTTATACGAAACTTTTAAGTTTAAGCAAGGACAACACCTTACTTTACGTAAAATAATTAATGATGAAGACGTTCGTCGCTCTTACTCTTTATGTTCTAGTCCTCTAGATAATGAGTGGAAAGTAGCTATTAAGCAAATTCCGGGCGGTGTGTTCTCTACCTATGCAAATCAAGAGCTAAAAGCTGGAGATGAGTTGGAAATAGCAGAGCCATCTGGACATTTTTATATAGAGACAGAACCAGAAGCGTCAAAAAATCATATAGCTTTTGCGGCGGGCAGTGGTATTACACCAATGTTGTCTATAATAAAAACACATTTAATAGCTGAGCCTAACAGTACATTCAAATTATTTTATTTGAATCGAACAGTAAAATCAATTATCTTTAAAGAAGAAATAGAGCAACTTAAAAATAAATTCTTTGGGCGTTTTCAAGTGTTTTATTTTTTAACAAAAGAGCAACGCGATATTCCTTTGTTAAATGGGCGTTTTGATGAGGGTAAACTACAAGTTTTATCTAAAACATTTATAGACATAGAAGATACTAATAGCTGTTTTATATGTGGGCCTCAAGATATGATTTTTTTAATTCGTGATGAACTAGAAAAAGCAGGATTAGAAAAAGAAAAAATACACTATGAGTTATTTTTCTCTGGAGATGTAGATGATACTAAAATAGCAGAAGTTTTAGAACATAAGGTAGATGGAACAGACGTAACTATTATAGATGGAGGAAAAGAATTTCATTTCATCATGGAAGATGAGTACGATAATATATTAGATGGGGCTTTAGCAGCGGGAGCCGATTTACCATTTGCATGTAAAGGAGGTGTATGTAGTACTTGCAAGTGTGAAGTAAAAGAAGGAACAGTAGAAATGAAAATTAACTACGCATTAGATGAAAAAGAAGTCGCAAGAAACCTAGTGTTAAGTTGCCAAGCGGTGCCAACATCAGAAAAAGTAGTAGTAGATTTTGATGTGTAAGCCATTCGTTAACATTCCTAAGAATGTGGTAATCTTATCAAATAAAATATATAGAAAAAGAAAATAAAGTTTCACCAGCTAAAAGCAAATAGCTAATAGCCAAAAGCTAATAAAAATGAGTGAAGAACAAATAAAAAACTTAGAAGCTCAATTTGAAGAACGTATAGCACGTGATGAAAAAATAGAGCCAAAAGATTGGATGCCAGAAAAGTATCGAAAGACACACATAAGGCAAATGTCGCAACATGCGCATTCTGAAATTATTGGAATGCTTCCTGAAGGAAACTGGATTACCCGAGCACCATCATTAAGACGAAAAGTAGCCTTGTTGGCAAAAGTTCAAGACGAAGCTGGACACGGTTTGTATTTATATAGCGCTTGCGAAACTTTAGGAGTTTCTAGAGATGAACTGTATGAACAATTGCACACAGGAAAAGCAAAGTACTCTAGTATTTTTAATTACCCTACAATTACTTGGGCAGATATGGGAGCTATTGGTTGGTTAGTAGATGGCGCAGCCATTATTAATCAAGTACCATTATGTAGTACATCGTACGGGCCTTATGCAAGAGCAATGATTCGTGTGTGTAAAGAAGAAAGCTTTCACCAACGTCAAGGTTTTGAAATCATGATGAAGTTAGCGCAAGGCACGCCAGAACAAAAAGAAATGGCTCAAGATGCATTAAACCGATGGTGGTGGCCATCTTTAATGATGCTAGGGCCAACAGATGCAGAGTCTGTGCATACAGAGCAATCAATGAAATGGAAATTAAAACGTAAATCTAACGATGATTTACGCCAGCAATTTATAGACCAAACGGTACCACAAGCAGATTTAATAGGTCTTACCATACCAGATCCAGATTTAAAATGGAATGAAGAACGTAAAAGTTACGATTTTGGACCAATAGATTGGGATGAGTTCTGGCAAGTTGTAAAAGGGCATGGACCATGTAATAAAGAAAGAATGAATGCTAGAGTAGGCGCATGGGAAAGAGGAACATGGGTTCGAGATGCAGCGATGGCACATGCAGAAAAGAAGCAACAAAGAAAAGAGAAACAAGCAGTATAATAAAAGCTGTCTTAATGCTGAAATAAATTCAGTACCACATAGAATAAAAATTAAAGTTTAATTAAAAATATACCCACAGTTGTGGGCAATAATATGTCAGCAAAAAAGAATTGGCCATTATGGGAAGTGTTCGTAAGAAGTAAAAACGGATTAGAACACAGGCACTTTGGTAGCCTTCATGCAGCAGATGCAGAAATGGCTTTAGAAAATGCAAGAGATGTATATACAAGACGAAATGAAGGCGTAAGTATTTGGGTTGTAGAATCTAAAAATATTACAGCATCTAACCCAGAGCATAATGGAGAATTATTTGAACCAGCTCAAGATAAAGTATACCGTCACCCAACATTTTACGATTTACCAGACGAAGTAAAGCATATGTAAAATTCTTGTGTAGGCAGGAATCTCATGAATAGAAACTAAATGTCACGCTGAGCGCAGTCGAAGCGTCTCAATTAAATTACTCACTATTGTGAGGTATTAACATGAAACAAAATTTATATAAATACATTCTAGGTATTGCCGATAATAGTTTAATTCTTGGGCAAAGAATGGGAGAATTAACAGGACATGGACCAAGCCTAGAAACAGATATAGCATGCACAAATATCTCGTTAGATTTATTTGGACAAGTACGAAGCTATTACCAATATGCAGCTAAAATTGCAGGAGATAATAGAACAGAAGATGATATTGCAATGCTACGTAAAGAACGCGAGTATGTAAATGTGCTATTGGTAGAGCAACCAAATACCGATTTTGCATACACTATTGCACGTCAATTTTTATTTGATGTTTATCACTTTATGTTTTTAACAGAATTGCAAAAAAGCCATGATGTAACACTATCTGCGATTGCAAAAAAATGCATTAAAGAAGTAAGCTATCACCAACGTTTTTCATCAGATTGGTTAATACGTCTAGGAGATGGAACAGAAGTTAGTAAAATAAAAATACAAGAAGCCATTAATGGTTTATGGACGTATACAGATGAATTGTTTCATCAAACAGAAGCCGATAAAGCAATGGTTAGCGAAAATATAGGAGTAGATGTTACCAAATTAAAAGAAGCGTATTATTTAAAAGTGAATGAAATTTTAACAGAAGCAACATTAGATATTCCAGAGTCAAAATGGTTTCAAAAAGGAGGTAAAAATGGTGTGCATACAG
>NZ_JBSHNS010000218.1:0-5988 GCF_053601635.1 Pontimicrobium sp. MEBiC01747 | reverse complement strand
ATATAATCATACTGTTGTATTAGAAAAAGAGGCTATTTTAAATGAGCATTTTTATCTTCTTAAAAAAGAGGCATAAAAAAAGCATTCAATTATGAATGCTTTTTTGGGTGCATGTTAGTTAATCTATATCAATAATAGTTTCTTTTGGTTTAGCTTTAAATACATACGTATATAGCCACATTAAAGTAAACGTAGGTATTACATCTAAGCCAGGTAGTATTTCTTCTAAAAAAGCGACACCCGCTGCTATTTTCCCAGTGTTCCCTTTGTACATTCTTGTCATTAACCATGCTGCAGCTGGTGCCCAAGCTAAATCTACAAATTCCCCTAATCCTGGTATAATAAAGCTAGCATAACCTATAGCATCAAAAACGATACTCATTGCTAACTTTTTGTATTTACTTGTATTCTCTAAATTCATTCTATAATAATTGTTTAATATTGATTAGAAAGCAAATAGCGTTCCAAAAAAACAATTATGACAAATTGGAAGTTATTAACTTTAAAAATTCTGTACGTGTTTCAATATTTTTAAAAGCACCTCTAAATCCAGAGGTTGTTGTTGTAGAATTTTGCTTTTGTACACCTCTCATCATCATACACATATGCGAAGCTTCAATTACCACTGCTACCCCTTCTGGTTTTAATGTATCATTAATACAATCTAAAATTTGCTCCGTTAAGCGCTCTTGTACCTGCAAGCGTCTTGCAAAAACATCTACAATTCTTGGTATTTTACTTAAACCTACGATATGTCCATTAGGAATATATGCAATATGAGCTTTTCCAAAAAAAGGTAAAATATGGTGTTCACAAAGCGAGTACAGCTCAATATCTTTTACAATTACCATTTCATTATAAGACTCTTTAAACATAGCGCTTTTTAATATTTCGGCAGCATCCTGTTCATAACCTTGTGTTAAAAATTGCATAGCTTTTGCAGCACGTTCCGGCGTTTTTAACAAACCATCACGCTCTGTATTTTCTCCTAAATCTTCAATAATACTTTTATAACGGTTCTTTACATCATCTGTTACCTGAATATTATATTCTTCAAATTTTTTATATGGCATATTTATACTGTTTTGTCTTTTAGCTTGTCGCTATAGTACGTTTTTAATTTATCAATTTTTGGGTCTATAATAAAACGACAATACGATTGTTCTTTATTTTTTTCATAATACTCAAAATGATCTTCTTCTGCAAGATAAAAGACATCAAATGGAGTTACCTCTGTAACTATTTTCGAGTTAAAAACAGTTTCAGACTCCAACAAATCTATAAAATCTTCAGCTTGTTGTTTTTGTTTTTCATTATGATAAAAAATAGCAGAGCGATATTGTGTCCCCACATCGTAACCTTGTTTGTTTAATGTTGTTGGGTCATGTGTTGCAAAGAAAATCTCCAATAGTGCGTTAAAAGAAATAATTTCTGGATTAAAGTGTATCTGTATACCTTCTGCGTGTCCTGTTCTTCCTGAACAAACTTCACGATATGGCGGGTTTTTAATAAAACCACCTGTATAACCAGGTACAACTTTTTCTACCCCTTCTAACCTATTAAACACTGCTTCTGTACACCAAAAACAACCATTAGCCAATGTAGCAATCTCTTTTTTTCCAGTTTTCATCATGTAAATTTAGTTAAAAAAAAGTCCTTTTTAACAGTATTGCCTTACATAAGAAGGCTTTTTTAACTTTAAATTATGATAAAATTATCTCAACAAAATTAGTTTTGCTATGTGAAAATGTAACAATTTGATAATAGGTTTATCTATACTATATCAAATACCAACTAATCGGTTAACTAATGAAATATATATCGCTTATTGCATTAGCAATACTCTTTGCTATTCCTGCTAATAGCCAAGAGAAGAAAGTTTATAACATAGAAAGAACAAACACCCCTCCTACTATAAATGGTATTTTAGATGATGCTGTTTGGCAAACTGCACAAGTAGCAACAGATTTTGTTCAGTTTAGACCAACAATGGGAGCAGTCGCTCCTAAAAATAAACGAACAGAAGTTAAAATGACTTATGATGATTCTGGAATTTACATTGCTGCGCACATGTACGACAACCCAGAAGACATTATGAAACAGTTTACACAACGTGATAATTTTGGACAATCGGATTTTTTTGCTGCTGTATTTAACCCTAATAATGATGCCCAAAACAATACCGAATTTTTTGTTTTTAGCTCTGGTACTCAAGCAGACGCCACAGAGAGTCCTAGTAATGGTGAAGATTTTGGTTGGAATGCGGTTTGGGAAAGTGCAACAAAAATGGTAAGCGATGGTTGGATAGTGGAAATGAAAATTCCATACCGTGCCTTACGCTTTACACAGCAAGAAAACCCAACATGGGGTATACAATTTCACAGACATTATAGAAAAACTAGAGAGCAAAGTACTTGGAATGCTGTAGACCCAACTGTTGGCGGTGGTATAGGTTTATTTAATGCCGAATTAAAAGGCTTACAAAATTTAAAACCACCTACACGTTTAAGCTTTTACCCTTTTGCCTCTACTGTAATAGATAATTTTGATGGAGATACTGAAGACGATTTTAATATAGGACTAGATATAAAATACGGAATTACAGAAAATTTCACCTTAGATGCTACTTTAATACCAGATTTTAGCCAAGTAGGTTTTGATGATGTACAACTTAACTTAGGCCCTTTCGAGCAGCGTTTTAATGAGCAACGACAGTTTTTTACAGAAGGAACAGATTTATTTAATAAAGGAAACTTATTCTATTCGAGACGTATTGGTAATGCACCATCTCGTCGAGCAAATCTATCTGATGATGAAAGAATAGATGGAGACGCCCCTCAAAAGGTAACCATGCTTAACGCTGTTAAAGTCTCTGGACGTACAAAAAATGGTTTAGGTATTGGAATATTTAATGCTATTACAGAAAAGACTGAAGTGGATATTATTAATACGGTAACTAACGAAAAAAGAAGTGAAGTTTTAGAACCTTTGGCCAATTATAGTATATTGGTATTAGACCAACAGTTTAACAAAAACTCTTCTGTTAGTTTAATAAATACTAATGTTACAAGAAATGGGTCTTTTAGAGATGCTAATGTTACAGGCCTTTTATTCGATTTAATTAATAAAAAGAATACTTATGGCGCTGTAGCTGAAGTGAAAATGAGTAATTTAAATCTTGAAGATGGTACCCAAACAGGAATAAGTACACGTTTAGGATTTGGCAAAAATAGTGGTAAGTATCGTTTTAACTTTAATCATGAATTAGCAGATAAAGATTACAACATTAATGATTTAGGCCTTTTATTTAGAAATAACTATAGTAACTTTAGTAGTAATTTTTCTTATCAAATTTTTGAACCAACAGAAAAACATAATAATTTTAGAATAAACTTTTGGGCTAATTATAGACAATTGTACAAACCTAATACCTATACAGGAAAAAACTTTGGAGGTAGCGTATTTGCTATTGGTAAAAAAAGTTTAATGGCCTACGGAGGTAATTTTAATGTACAGCCTGGAAAACAATACGACTATTTTGGCCCACGAGTGGATGGTAGGTACTTTATAACAGAAGATTGGTTAAATACTTCTGCGTGGTTATCGTCTAACTATAACAACACATTTGCTATTGATGCTAACATAGGTTACGAAACTTTATTTGAAGAAGGTAGAACCTACCAAAGTGTATTTTTTGGCTTAGAACCAAGGGTAAGACTAAATGATAACTTTATCATGATTTACGAATTTGAATGGGATCAAGAACTAAGAGAGCGAAATTTTGTAGATTTTATTGGAGACGATATTATTTATGGGCAACGCGACCAAATAACAATAGTAAATAGTATTTCTGCTAATTATAATTTTAATTCATTTCATGGGCTCGTACTAAGTTTTAGACACTATTGGAGTTCTGTACAATATGAAAATGATTTATTTGCACTCTCGGAAAATGGTAGGTTGAATAGAGATGATAATTATACTAAAGAAGATTTACCTGATCCAGATGTAAACTTTAATACTTGGAATTTAAACCTTACATACTCATGGCAATTTGCTCCAGGTAGCCAATTAACCGCACAATACCGTAACCGTATATTTAATTTCGATACTAATGGTACGCAGAGCTGGAATGATAGTTTAGACCAATTACTTAAACAACCAAACGGAAATACTTTTTCTTTAAAAATGGTTTATTTTATAGATTATAATAATATAAAAAACGTATTTAATAGAAAATCTAAAGCCATTTAAAGTTGCCCAGTTATTAGTAAAGTAGTATTTTGAAACTTTAAATATTTACAATGATTAAAGCAGAAAACATACATAAATACTACGACGATTTACAAGTATTAAAAGGTGTAAATGTTCACATAAAAAAAGGAGAAGTTGTCTCTATAGTAGGTGCTTCTGGGGCAGGTAAAACAACACTTTTACAAATTCTTGGTACTTTAGATAAGATTTCTAATAGTAGTAATGGATCTTTAATTATTAATGGTAAAGATATTAACGCCCTATCCGAAAAAAAACTAGCACAATTTAGAAACGAACATATAGGATTTATTTTTCAGTTTCATCAGTTATTACCAGAATTTACTGCATTAGAAAACGTTTGTATTCCTGCTTTTATAAAAAAGACACCAAAAGAAGATGCAGAAAAACGAGCTAAAGAATTACTCGATTTCTTAGGCTTATCTCATCGTTACAATCATAAGCCAAATGAGTTATCTGGAGGAGAGCAACAACGTGTTGCAGTAGCAAGAGCATTAATAAATAACCCTGAGCTTATTTTTGCCGATGAGCCTTCTGGAAATTTAGACAGCGAGAGTGCAGAAAATTTACATAACTTATTTTTCGAATTAAGAGATAAATTTGGTCAAACCTTTGTTATAGTTACTCATAATGACGAATTAGCAAATCTTGCCGATAGAAAACTTACAATGGTAGATGGCAAAATAGTAACCAATTAACATGCTCACTACACTAAATGATATTATAGCCTATTTAAAAGCACCTAATTGCCCTCCCATAGAACAACTCCCTGCTAAGGATAAAGTTTTAACTGTTTTTTATACACTAATATTATCGCTACTAATTGGTTTCACTTTAGCTATTGTTATCGGACTTACAACTTTAATTACAGAATTAGATATAGGTAAACATGCTTCTAGCGATTTGTTTAAAAACTATACTCCTGTTATGATTATTCTTTTGGCTGCTATTGCTGCTCCAATAATTGAAGAGTTGATTTTTAGAGCTCCAATACGGTTATTTTGTAAATTTAAAGGCGCTTTTAAATATATATTTTATGGTTTTGCCCTCCTATTTGGCTACATTCATATATTAAATTATGAAACGACATTTAATGTTTTAATCCTATCCCCTATACTTGTTGCTCCTCAAATATGTTTAGGTCTTATTTTAGGTTATTTAAGAGTTAAATTAGGTTTAATATACTCCATTTTACTACACATGCTATATAATGCTAGTATAGTAATCCCTAGTATACTCTTTTTAAAATTGTAAAAACCCTAAAAGTATTTACATCTATATTGTTATTATAAACAATATAGTTTATGCAACTACATAAAGATTAATAAGTTTATTAAATTTAGAATGTTTAGTTATTCTAAATAAAAACTAGACTAAATAAATATATATATTACAATTTTAGAATTGCATAGTAATAATTAATATGAGATTTAGTGCTTTTATTCTAAAGGCCTAGTCTTTTTTAACTAGACTTTATTAACAAATTTGTAAATTCGTTTTCCAAACCAACCCAAATTAATGCTTGTAATACTACTTTCATGGTTTTATATTTTTATAGTCGCACTCACAGTAGGAGTAACTATAAAACAACTTTTAAAACTTGATGATTTAAATGTAATTATCACTTTATTTTTCGGCTTATTTGGTATTAGTATTTTCACAGGTTTTTGGGCTATATTTCTACCAATAAATGGAATATACCAAGTTATTCAAATA
>NZ_JBSHNS010000217.1:0-5624 GCF_053601635.1 Pontimicrobium sp. MEBiC01747 | reverse complement strand
AAAGAGTTAAAAGTTAACGATTTAAAGAAACGTTACGATATTGTAATTTTTAATCCAGATGGGAGTATTTTTTTAATTGTAGAGTGTAAAGCGCCTAAAATTAAAATAGATCAAACCACTTTCGACCAGGTTGCTAGGTATAATTTAGCACTAAACGCAACCTATTTAATGGTTACCAACGGATTAAATCATTATTATTGCATGATGGATTTTAATGCTGAAAAGTATCAGTTTTTAAGGGATATTCCTGAGTATAAAAAGTAGGTAAACTATTAAATTAAAGATATAATACATTTTTTGGAAATAGCTATTGTAATATTAAATTGGAATGGAAAAGAGCTTTTAGAGACCTTTTTACCATCCATAGTACACCATTCTAAAAATGCTACTGTTTATGTTGCAGACAATGCTTCAACCGACAACTCTGTAGCGTTTGTTAGTACTAACTTTCCTTCGGTAAAAATTATTCAGAATACCGAAAACGGAGGCTACGCAAAAGGTTATAATGATGCTTTAAAGCATATTAATGCCGATATTTTTTGTTTAGTTAATAGCGATATTGAAGTTAGCGAGAATTGGTTATTACCTATTATATCTACTTTTACTGCTGAGCCACAAACAGCCATTATACAGCCAAAAATATTAGATTATAAGCAAAAAACACATTTTGAATATGCTGGTGCTGCTGGCGGATATATTGATAAATATGGTTATCCTTTTTGTCGCGGACGTATTTTTAATACCATAGAGGCAGATAATGGGCAGTATAATAAAGACTCAAATATTTTTTGGGCTTCTGGAGCTTGTTTTTTTATTAGAGCTCATGTTTTTTACACTTTACAGGGTTTTGATGACTCTTTTTTTGCACACATGGAAGAAATAGACTTGTGTTGGAGAGCTCATAATTTGGGGTATACAGCCAAATATAATCATCAATCTACCGTGTACCATGTTGGTGGGGCAACTCTAAATGCTACAAACCCAAAAAAAACATACTTAAACTTTAGAAATAGTTTATTTACACTTACTAAAAATGCTTCTGGCGGCCTCTTTTTTATACTTTTTTTACGTATGGTATTAGATGGCTTGGCTGCCTTTAAATTCCTAACCGAATTAAAGTTTAGCCATATATTAGCCATTTTAAGAGCACATTTAAGCTTTTACAAACATTTTACTCGACTTATAAGGCAACGTAGACAATTACAACAATCTAAAAATTATTATAAACTAAAATCCATAGTTTGGAACTATTACGTAAATAAAAAGAAACGATTTAGCCATTTGTAAATCTTTAGTAAAAGTTTTGTTAATCGTTATTTTAACATTTTATTTTTCTATACTTTTGAAGCGTTAAAAAAATATATTTTATCAAATTATGAAGAAAATTGTATTATTTGGTGCAGTTGCACTATTAACATTAGGTTCTTGTGTGTCTAAAAAAGAATTTTTAGCCCTTGAAGAAGAACATAAAAAAACTCAAGATTTATTAAACTCTGCAACAGTAAAACTAAACAAATGTTTAGCAGATGAAGCAGCAGCAGCAGCTAGAGGAAAAGCGTTGGAGGAGCGTTTAGCAGATATGAAGAAAACGAACCAAGATTTAATCCAGTCCTCTAAAGACATGACTGTATTAACTACTAAAGGGGCAGAAAATCTTGAAAAATCTTTAGAAAGTTTAAAAGAAAAGGACTTAAAAATAACACGTTTACAAGATGCTTTATCTAAAAAAGACAGTGTTACATTAGCATTAGTAACAAGCCTTAAAAAAGAAGTTGGTTTAAATGACCCAGACATTGAAATTAATGTTGAAAAAAGTGTTGTATTTATCTCACTTTCAGATAAATTATTATTTAAAAGCGGAAGCTACAATATTACAAGCAGAGCTAAAGAAATTTTAGGAAAAGTTGCTACAGTAATTAACGGAAAACCAAATTTTGAAGCTATGATTGAAGGGCATACAGATAATGTGCCTTACAAAAAAGGTGTATTAGTAGACAACTGGGATTTAAGTGTAAAACGTAGTACCTCTATTGTTAGAGCATTACAAGAATTAGGTGTAAACCCTGCACAGTTAATTGCAGCAGGACGTGCAGATTATGTACCACTAGTTCCAAACGATTCTCCTGAAAATAAAGCAACAAACCGTAGAACAAAAATTTTAATTTTACCTAAAATAGATCAGTTTTACGACATGATAGAAACAGAGATGAAAAACTTATCTAAAGAAGGAAACTAAAAAACAACCTTCTTTTTAAATACTAAAAAGCGTAATCTTTAAGATTGCGCTTTTTTTATTTGCCTATACAAGTATAAATAGTAACTTTATACTACCAACATATAAAAAATACGTTTTGAATACAATAATGAGAGTGAGTATAAAAACGATAACATTATTAGCATTATTTGCTATAGTATCTTGTACAGATGAACCGTACTACGAAGATGTTTCTACTATAGATTTGCAACTATTATCGCTAGTAGATGATAAATCTAATGGACAAGGTGTAGACTTTTTTAAGCTACCAAGTTCTACAGATTTTCAGAACATTCCTCAAGACCCACTTAATCCTTTAAATACAGCTAAAGTAAGCTTAGGAAAAATGTTAGTTCATGAGACTGCTACAGGAGGAAATCCACAAATTACAGATGCAAACCAAACCTATTCTTGTGCTAGTTGTCACCCAGTGGCTTCTGGCTTTTATTCTGGAAATTTACAAGGTATAGGTGAAGGCGGTGTAGGTTTTGGTTTTCAAGGAGAAGGTAGACAAGTAAACACTAACATGCCTTTAAATTTAATAGATATCTTACCTATTAAAGTCCCTAGTTTATTAAACACCGCATACCAAGATGTAATGCTTTGGAATGGTGCTTTAGGCGCTACAGGAATAAATGCACCTTTTGTATCGCAGAACGCAGAAGACATTCCTGAAAACCTATTAGGCTATCAAGGTCTTGAAACACAAGGTATAGCTGGGCAAAACGCACATAGATTAAAAATAGACGAGGCATTCATTACAACCTACGAGTATAAAGCTATGTTTGATGAGGCATTTCCTGATTTTCCAGAAAGCACAAGATACTCGAAAACTACAGCAGGCTTAGCAATAGCAGCTTTTAATAGAACCGTATTGGCAAACCAGTCGCCATGGCAAGATTGGTTAAAAGGACAGCATAATGCTATGTCTACACAAGAAAAGCAAGGTGCTATTTTATTTTTAGATAAAGCAAAATGTGTTAATTGCCATACTGGCCCAGCATTAAAATCTAACGAATTCTATGCTTTAGGCTTAGGTGACATAGACCAAAGTAATGGCATAATTATAAACCAAGAACAGTTTGAAATGATGCAAAAAGGTAGAGGTGGTTTTACTAATAATGCAAATGATAATTATAAATTTAAAGTTCCAAACTTATATAATTTAAAAAACAATTCCTTCTACGGTCATGGGGGGACTTTTACCAATTTAACAGAAATAATTACTTACATCGTTTTAGGTGAGAAAGAAAATAGTAATGTTCCCGATGCTCAATTAGCAGAAGAGTTTACCAATTTAAACTTAACAACAGCAGAAATTAATGATTTGGTCGCTTTTGTAGAACATGCGTTATATGATCCTAATTTAGAACGCTACGTACCAGATGACGTTTTCTCTGGCAATTGTATTCCTAATGCAGATACACAATCTCAAATAGATTTGGGGTGTAATTAAAACATAATTAAAAAGGGCTATCTAAAAACATATTTTAGTCTAATCGAAAACGATTTTTTAAAATACTTTTTAAACAGCCCTTCTAATAGCTACTTATTAAGGGATTCTTTTATTAAAGTAATCTCGTTTTCTAAAGTTTTAATTTTTTCAGACTGTTTAGAAATTATTTCGTTCTGTTCTTGTATAGCTTTCACCATAATTGGAATCGTTTCAATATAATTAACAGCTAACATGCTATTATCTCTATCGCTTTCGTTTATTAATTCAGGAATTATATTTTTTAACTCTTGTGCTATAAATCCATAATGCTTTTTTTTCTCTTTATCTTTTATGTAATTATATTGATATGTTTTTAAACGCATTACTGTAGATAAACCTCTATCATTTTTAGATATATTCTCTTTTAAACGTTTATCGGATGGTGTAAAAGCATTTACAAAAAAGAAATTATTCCAAAAGTTTCCATTACGTCCTAAATCGTATGTTTGGTCTACAAAAGGGTAGAACGCAAAATCGCTAAAAACATAATCGGAATTCAAACCTCCTCCAGCACCTATACTTATATTTAATCCACCGTTAACGGTATTATCGTTAGTGTGTATTGCCCTAGTATATACTCTTCTAAAATGCTTATCGAAAACGCCAATATCTATACCATTAGCATCTATATTTGTTAGGGATTCTACAGCGGGTTCAAATGTTTGAGCCTTAAAAACAAAACTGGTTACATTATTAAACCTAATATTATAATTACCTAAAGCATTACTGTTATTTAATGCAAAGATACTTCCTGTTGGTTCAGTTAATATTTGAGAATTAAAACCTGTATTCTCAATATTTATACCATCAGAAGTTTTTCCTACAACATTAATGTCTAATTGATTGTTTGGAGTTGTAGTACCTATACCAACTTGAGAAACTACAACAAATGGGAATAAAATAATGCCAAGAAATAGCATTTTAGGGAGCTTTCTTTTCATAGAATTTTAATTTGGGAATTAGTTTTTTAAACATTAAGTCTAAAAAGCATGTATTTCCTTACAAATTAATTTTACCTTAAAAAATTGCTGTTTAAAAAATCTCTAAACTACCTTTACCTTCCCTAATTACTTCTGGATTATCATTTGAGAAATCTATAATAGTAGACCCTTCGTTTCCTCCATAACCTCCATCTATAACAAGGTCTACAATGGCACCCCACTTTTCAAGAATTAATTCGGGGTCTGTAGTGTACTCTAATATTTCATCTTCATCTCTAATAGATGTCGATACAATAGGATTTCCTAATGCTTCAACGATATCTAATGCAATTTGATTATCTGGCACACGAATTCCTACTGTTTTTTTCTTCTTAAAAACTGATGGCAATGTTTTTGCTCCTGGTAATATAAAAGTGTATGGTCCTGGTAATGCCCTTTTTAAAATTTTAAATGTAGACGTATCTATTTGTTTAACATAATCACTTAAATTACTTAAATCTCGGCAAATGAACGAAAAATTAGCTTTCTCCAACTTTACTCCTTTAATTTTAGCAATACGCTCTAAAGCTTTAGTATTAGTAATATCGCAACCTAAGCCATATACTGTATCTGTAGGATAAATAATAAGCCCTCCTTTTTTAAGAGTATCTATTACTTTTTTAATCTCTTTAGGATTAGGGTTGTCTTCGTATATTTTAATAAACTCTGCCACAATAATTAATTTAACAGCAAAGTTATACATTTTAATTAAGTGTTAATACGTCTGCTTATTATTCTTTATATAGCTATATATTCTTTAATTAACTTTAACAAAACCTTAGTGTTCAACATACTATATAATAATAATTTTGTTTGTACGTTTACTTTTAAAAAGCATTGAATATTCGTAATCAATTATAAAAATCTACTGTCTACCTAAACTTGTTCAGGTTTT
>NZ_JBSHNS010000216.1:0-427 GCF_053601635.1 Pontimicrobium sp. MEBiC01747 | reverse complement strand
TTGATGTTCTGGAAGCTCATATATCGCCTTCAATAATTTTTGATTGATACTACTATTATTTGTAATAGTAAGGTTATCTAGTTGGTGTGCATAAGAATATTTTTCTAATAATATTAGCTGTTTAGCATTAGCTTTAAGACTATCTAAAGACTTTGTATATACAATACGCAACGCCCAACTACCAAAATAATTAGGTTCCTTTAATTGATTTAATTTATCTATTATAGTTTTCCAACTATCTTGAGCAATGTCTTTAGCTAAATCGGCATCTTTAACTAACCAAAAAGCCTTACTACAAAATTGTTTATGCCAGCGTTTTACTAGTAACGATAATGCCTTTGTATCTCCCTTTTGGTATTGCTTAACGAGTAATCCGTCTGTTATTTTACTTTTTTTATTCATTAAAATTAAGAGCAACTTATACTAT
>NZ_JBSHNS010000215.1:0-76932 GCF_053601635.1 Pontimicrobium sp. MEBiC01747 | reverse complement strand
CTTCCAACTCTACCAGCTACAACATCTGAACTTTTAGCGCTAGATTTAATGTTTTCTAAAGCTTTATCTTTTTCTTTTTGAAACTCTTCTTCAGTTAATAATGGGTTTATTGCGGCATCAGCCATAAGCTCTAAAATACGCTCAGAGTATTTAGTTAGAGAAGAAGCAGAAGCACTTTGCGAACTAAATCCTAGTCTTGCACCTAAAAAGTCAATTTCTTCATTAAATTCATCTTTAGAAATATTAGTAGTTCCATTCCCTAGCATGGCTCCTAAAATACTGGAAACTCCAGCGATATCTCCTTCTACAATTGGTTTATTATCTATAGTAAGGCTGTAAGAAACTCGAGGTAATTTATGATTTTCTACAACTAATACCTTAAGTCCGTTTTTAAGTTCAAATTCTCCTGGCTTTTCTAAGGTAATTGTTGGTGCTGGTCCAGGTTTAGGTTGTTTTGACCTATCAACTTGTGCCGAGGCAGAAATTGATAATAAAAACAATACTATTACTGCAGTTATTTTAGTCTTCATTTGTACGTTTTTAATATTTTTAATTTTCATCTTTTTTAGGTAAATATTCTAAAATAAGACGTTGATTTGGATTTAAATACTTTTTAGCAACTGCTTGCATTTCTTCTCTTGTAATAGATCTGTAAATGTCAATTTGATTGTTAATTAAGTTTACATCTCCATATAACATATAGTAACGTGCTAATGAATTAGCAATGCCTTCAATACTAGAATTAGAGTTCACGAATTGGTTTTCAAACTTGTTTTGAAGTTTTTGATAGTCTTTTTCAGAAATTAATTCA
This sequence comes from Pontimicrobium sp. MEBiC01747, assembly GCF_053601635.1. Classification (NCBI taxonomy): domain Bacteria; kingdom Pseudomonadati; phylum Bacteroidota; class Flavobacteriia; order Flavobacteriales; family Flavobacteriaceae; genus Pontimicrobium; species Pontimicrobium sp. MEBiC01747. Next base: position 76,121 of record NZ_JBSHNS010000215.1, on the reverse strand, counting down.
TTTTGAACTTTAACTACTTCTTCGTCCATTTCTTTAACTAAATCATCTAAACTAACCTCTCCATGAGGTAAAGCAAATAATGCATAAGTACCATAATCTTCTTGGCTAAGATTAACAGCAGCTACTTGTAAAGCCATTTTTTTGTCATCTACTAGTTTTTTATACAGTTTAGAGGTTTTCCCATCACTTAAATAACTAGATATCATGTCTAAAACATAAGCATCTCGTTCTTTAAAAGAGGGTGTTCTATATGCAGCTATAACTGCTGGGATTTGAATATTATTATCATAAGCTTTTGCTCTAATAGGTTCTGTAATTGGGTCTTCTTTTGGGAAATTTCTAACAATATCTTTTCCTCTAGGAATTGGCCCAAAATAATCTTTAATCATTTTCTTAACAGCAGGAACATCAATATCTCCAGCAACTACAAGAACAGCATTATTTGGAACGTAGAATTTTTTGTTAAATGCCTGGAATTCTTCTAATGTAGCAGCATCTAAGTGTTCCATTTTACCAATTGTAGTGCCTTTATATGGGTGCTTCTTAAACATGTATTGCTTAATTTCGGCTATAATATTACCGTAAGGTCTATTATCTACATTTTGGCGTTTTTCTTCTTTTACAACTTCATTTTGAGTGTCTACACCAATTTGATTGATAATTGGGTGCATTAATCGTTCTGATTCTAACCATAGCCCTAATTCTACATTATTAGAAGGAAATACTTCGTAATAATAAGTTCTATCATCTGTAGTATTCGCATTGTTATTTCCTCCATTAGAGGATACTATAGAAAACCATTTACCGCGTTCTATGTTTTTTGTGCCTTCAAACAATAAGTGCTCAAAAAAGTGAGCAAAGCCTGTGCGTTCTGGGTTTTCATCTTTAGCGCCAACGTGATACATTACAGAGGTTGTTACAACTGGAGCTGAATTATCCTGATGCAAAATAACGTGCATACCGTTATCTAAATCATACTCTTCAAACTTAACTTCTTGCGCAGTAGCTGTAAATCCAGCCAATAGCAAAGCCGCTAATGAGAATAAATTTTTTTTCATTTTGAGATTGTTTTTTATGATCATATTTCAAGTATGTCTGCAATAGTTATAAAATGTTACAGACTTGGGTAACAAAAATAACAATCACAAACGGTTTTATGCTAGTTAATACGCTAAAAATTAACATAAAATTACGGGTTTTACACAATTTTTTCCCGATATTTAAATGAATTACTAACCTTTTAAAAATATTCATTATGAAGAAGTTAGCGCTTCCCATTAGGTTGGGGATAGTAATAAGTGGGTGTTTAATAGCCTTCTTTTTAATATTATCATTATTTGGTTTACATACCAAGCCTGTTTTTAGTTTGTTTAATGGTATTATTGTAGGTTTTGGAATTTACGAAGCCATTAGATATAATAAATTAGAGCTAGGCGATAAATTTTCGTACTCCGCTGGTTTTACAACAGGCATTGTTTCGGGCTTTTTAGCTACTTTAATTTTTACAGTTTTCTTTTTGTTTTATGCAACCGAAGTCGAGCCTTCATTTTTGTCTAACTTGTTAGTTGTTTTTAAGGGAGATTATAATGTAGGTATAGGTTTAGTTACTTTTGTAGTGGCCATTATGGGCTTTGCAACTACTGTTGTTTTAACACTTAATAGTATGCAACTTTTAAAAAAGAGCAGAAATATTGCTCAAAAAGCATAAAACGTTTGTAGATTAATTAATTAGCAGTATATTTGCACTCATTTTTTGAACAAAATTAATTAACAAACATTACGCTATGTACGCAATTGTAGAGATAGCAGGGCATCAATTTAAAGTTGAAAAAGACCAAAAAGTTTTTGTTAATCGTTTAGCAACAGAAGAAGGAAAGGCAGTATCTTTTGATAATGTACTTTTAGTTGCAGATGGTAGCAATGTAACTGTAGGCGCCCCAGCTATAGACGGAGCACAAGTAAGTGCTAAAGTCTTAAAGCACCTTAAAGGTGATAAAGTTATCGTTTTCAAAAAGAAAAGAAGAAAAGGTTACCGTGTTAAAAACGGTCACAGACAAGCCTTAACTGAAATCGTAATTGAAAGCATCGTAGCTTCAGGAGCAAAGCCAGCAAAAGTTGCTCCAAAGAAAGAAACTAAAAAAGCAGAGCCAAAAGCTGAAACTAAGAAGGCTGCTAAGAAAGCAACAGGAAAAGCTGACGATTTAAAGAAAATTGAAGGTATTGGACCAAAAATTGCATCAACATTAGTAGAAGCTGGTATAGCAACATTTGCTGATTTAGCAAAAACTGATGCCGCAAAGATTTCTGAAATCATTGCAGATGTTCGTGGAAACCACGTAACAGATACTTGGCCAGCACAAGCTCAACTAGCTGCTGATGGTAAGTGGGATGAGTTAAAGAAATGGCAAGACGAATTAGATGGCGGAAAAGCTTAATTAGCAAAACCGTTTAAGTTTAACAATATAAAACCTTAAGACAATGGCTCATAAAAAAGGAGTAGGTAGTTCTAAGAATGGTAGAGAATCAGAATCGAAACGTTTAGGTGTTAAGATTTTTGGTGGACAAGCTGCTATTGCTGGGAACATCATCATAAGACAAAGAGGTAATACACACCACCCAGGTGAAAATGTATACCAAGGGAAAGATCATACTTTACATGCTAAAGTTGACGGTCTAGTAAAATTTACAAAGAAAAAAGATAATAAATCTTACGTTTCTATAGAGCCTTTCGAAGCTTAGAAATAATTTCTTTTTAGATATTAAAACCCCCATTCCAAATTTGGAATGGGGGTTTGTTTTTACAATAAACTTTAATTGTCTTCGTTGTGTTTAAATGAAAAAACTCATACTGCTATACATTCTACTTAATGTAAATACAACCTTTAGTCAAGATAAGAGCAATATAAAAACCATTCACGTTTTTGTCGCGCTTTGTGATAATGCAAATCAAGGGATTGTTCCAGTACCTAAAAAGTTAGGTAATGGGCAGAATGCAAATAATAATTTGTATTGGGGCGCTTTATATGGGGTTAAAAGCTATTTTAAACGCAGTAAAGATTGGGCTTTAGTTTCTTCGCAGTTAAACCCTGAAACTCATATTTTAGAACGCTTATTATTTAAACATAATGATTCTAATACGTATTTGTTGGCAGATGCTTACGATGGTAAATTTATAAAACATACAATAACAAGCTTCTTAGAGGCTAATGCAGGACATAATACAATTACAATAGCATATAACAACCAAAAATTACTGTTTGGTGGTAGCGCTAACCTTTTAGCTTATGTTGGTCATGATGGTTTAATGGAATTTAGTGTAGAGGGTAATTTTAAACCATTAAATACAAATAAAAGAGAAGCTATAATTCTAGCTTGCATTAGTAAAACTTATTTTAAGCCATACTTAAAGCAAACAAAATCTAAGCCTTTGGTATGGACAACTGGTTTAATGGCTCCAGAAGCCTATACGCTTAAAGCAGCAATAGAGGGTTGGGTTTTAAATGAAACCGATAATGAAATTAGAGCACGCGCTGCTCAAGCTTATAACAAATACCAAAAATGTGGTATTAGAGGGGCTAGAGGCCTGTTAGTAACAGGATATAATTAAAAAACCCTTACATTTCTGTAAGGGCTTATAACACTTATTTTAATTTATGATTTTTCTATGCTAATAGAAAAACAGAAACCATTTTATTAGTATCTGTAATGTTCTGGCTTGTAAGGTCCTTCAACCGTTACACCAATATATTCTGCTTGCTCTTCACGAAGTTCTGTTAATTCAACTCCTATTTTAGCTAAGTGTAATTTTGCTACTTTTTCATCTAAATGCTTTGGTAACATGTATACTTCATTTTTATAGTTTTCAACATTGTTCCAAAGTTCTATTTGTGCTAACGTTTGATTAGTGAATGAGTTACTCATTACAAAACTAGGGTGTCCTGTTGCACAGCCTAAGTTTACTAAACGTCCTTCAGCTAGAATAATAATATCATTACCGTTAACATTATATTTATCAACTTGTGGCTTAATAGTATCTTTAGTATTACCAAAGTTACCGTTTAACCAAGCCATATCTATTTCGTTATCGAAGTGCCCAATGTTACAAACAATAGTTTTATCTTTCATAGCCTCAAAATGACGACCTTGTACAATATCTTTATTACCTGTGGTAGTAATAATAATATCAGAGTTACCAACAACAGTTTCTAAACGTTTTACTTCAAAACCATCCATAGCTGCTTGTAAAGCACAAATAGGATCAATTTCTGTAACAGTTACAATACTTCCTGCACCTTTAAAAGAAGCGGCAGTTCCTTTACCAACATCTCCATAACCACAAACTGTTACACGCTTTCCTGCTAACATAATATCTGTTGCACGACGAATAGCATCTACAGCACTTTCTTTACAACCGTATTTGTTATCGAATTTAGATTTAGTAACACTATCGTTTACATTAATAGCTGGCATTGGTAATGTTCCATTTTTTACACGCTCGTATAATCTATGTACACCAGTCGTTGTTTCTTCAGATAAACCATTAATTCCTGCTGCTAATTCTGGATACTTATCTAAAACCATATTAGTTAAATCACCTCCATCATCTAAAATCATGTTTAAAGGCTTACGGTCTTCTCCAAAAAATAAGGTTTGTTCAATACACCAGTCAAACTCTTCTTCTGTCATGTCTTTCCATGCATACACAGCAGTTCCAGCAGCAGCAATAGCAGCAGCAGCTTGATCTTGTGTAGAGAAAATATTACAAGAACTCCATGTAACTTCTGCACCTAAAGCTTGTAACGTTTCTATTAAAACAGCAGTTTGTATTGTCATATGTAAACATCCTGCAATACGTGCACCTTTTAAAGGTTGAGAGTCTTTATACTCTTCACGTAAACTCATTAACCCAGGCATTTCTGCTTCAGCTAAATTAATTTCCTTTCTACCCCATGCCGCTAGAGACATATCTTTTACCTTATTAGGTACGTAAGCAATAGTTTTTGTACTCATTTTTAAATTTTTATTCGTTTTTACAATTATGTTATTATGTAGTTTTTAAATTATTGTCTTTAAAACCAACATTGCTTATAGTTCATAATTGTATATTTGTTTTCAATTTAAGAGTGCAAAGATAATCAATAACTATCAGAATATTAAATGCCTGTTTACAAAACCCTGCATCCTAATTCACAAACTACTGTTAAAATCTGGAAGATTACAGAGACTTACAAGGAACTCCTTACACCATTAACTTTAAAACCAGAAAGTGAAGCACGCGTTTTAGGAATGAAAAGCGAATTGCATCAGCGCGGTTTTTTAAGTGTAAGGCATTTATTAGCAGAATTTGGTTATACTGATGCCGATTTGTTTTATGATGATAATGGGAAGCCGCATTTAAAAGACGGGAAACATATTTCTATAACACATTCTTTTACGTTTTCTGGAGTTATAATTAGTGATAATGAAGTTGGTATTGATATTGAAAAACAGAGAGATAAAATAGCCATTATTGCTAAGAAGTTTATAATATACGAATTTGAATATTTAAAAGATACAGACCCAGAATACATAAATAAATTAACTGTAATTTGGGGCATAAAAGAATCGTTATACAAACTATTTGCTACCCCTGGCATGTTATTTAAAGAGCATTTTCTTGTAATTCCCTTTACAATAGAAGAAGGCAAAACGGTAGCCTGGATAGACTATAAAGGAGCAAAAAAACGTTATGATACTGAGTTTTTAGAGTTTGAAGGATTTACCTGTGCGTATGCTCTAGGCTAATATATTGTAAAGGTGTAAATGAAAGACGTTCTTCAAAATATAAAAGAAACCGCAAAAAAAAGAAAGTTACTTGCTGTATTAATAGATCCAGATAAAATGGAGGTAAATGCCTTGCCTAAATTTATAAAGAAAGTTAATGCCTCTATTGCAACTCATATTTTTGTTGGAGGTAGTACGGTTAAAGATCAAGTTACTCAGGTTTTTGTAAAGGAACTAAAACCTTTAACAAGTTTACCAATTGTTTTATTCCCTGGTGATGTTACTCAAATATCTAAAGATGCAAATGCTCTTTTATTTTTGTCTCTGTTATCTGGAGATAACCCAGAGTATTTAATAGGGAAGCATGTAAAAGCCGTTTCTAAATTAAAAGAAATAGATTTAGAAATTATACCTACAGGTTATCTATTAATAGAAGGAGGTGTAGAAACAGCGGTACAACGTGTAACCTTAACAAAGCCATTACCTAGAGGAAATACGCAGTTAATAATAGATACTGCAAAAGCTGGAGAATTATTAGGGATGCAGCTAATATATTTAGAAGCTGGTAGTGGAGCAAAAAAAGCAGTACCATTAGAGGTTATAAAATCAACTAAAGAAGTATTAAGTATCCCATTAATAGTAGGTGGAGGTATTAGAACTAAAGAACAATTAAAAGCAACATATAATGCTGGAGCCGATGTAGTAGTAATAGGAACTGCTTTTGAGGAAGATGAAGCATTTTTTGAAGTTTTAAAGGCGTAATAAAAGTAAATATGAATGTTATAATTTTTGGTCCGCCTTTAGCAGGTAAAGGCACGCAAAGCAAAAGAATTATTAAGGATTTCGGATTAACTCACTTGTCTACTGGAGATGTTTTAAGAGCAGAAAAAGAGGCGAAAACAGAATTAGGTATAAAAGCTTCAGAGTATAGTAGTAAAGGACTTCTTGCTCCAGATGATTTAGTAGCAAAAATTGTAGAAAAATTTTATCATAATCATAAATTGGACAAAGGTATTTTATTTGATGGTTATCCAAGAAATATCGAACAGGCAAAGCATCTTATAAATGTAATAGAAAAAGATGGAGGCGTTTTAGATAAAATAGTTTTTTTAAAAGTACCTAAAGAAGAACTTTTAAAACGAGCGATAATACGGGCAAAAGAAGAAAATAGGAAAGACGATAAGGATAGTAATATAGTAATGACAAGAATTAATGAGTTTGAAAACTCAACCATTCCTGCTGTTAATTATATTAAAAATAAAGGGATTAAAACAATAGAATTAGATGGGAATAAATCTATTGATGAGATATACCAAATTATAAAAAGAGAGTTAATCGATTAAAAAATGAACATTTCAGTAGATTTAACATTATCACCGTTACAAAACGATTACGAACACCACATAATAGAATTTATAAAAGCATTACGAGACTCTAAATTTACAGTATTGGAGAATCCATTAAGTACACAGATTTTTGGAGATTATAACGAGTTAATGCCTTTTTTAAATCAAGCCATTAAAACCTCGTTTATAAACCAAGATATATGTGTGTTAACTATGAAGGTTGTAAAAACAGACCGTAGCGATTATGAACCACATTTTTGATTTCTTTTTTGGTCAGTATTACGAATATGCAACCATAGATATTGTGCTAGAAATAGTAGCAGTAATTTTTGGTTTTATGTCTGTATGGTATTCTAAACAAAATAAAATATGGGTATTTCCAACTGGTATGATAAGTACAGTAATATTTGTGTATTTATTACTAAAATGGACCCTTTTAGGGGATATGATGATTAATGCTTATTATTTTATAATGAGTGTTTATGGATGGTATGTATGGACACGTAAAGTAGATGATACTTCGGTTACGCCAATTTCTGTAGCAACACCAAAAGAGAAAAAAATAAGTATAGTAATATTTTTTGCTACATTATTATTTGTATTTGCCGTTTACAATATGTTTAATAAATGGTCGGGGTGGACGGCATATATTGATACTATAACTACAGCTATATTTTTTGTAGGGATGTGGTTAATGGCAAGACGTAAAATAGAAAATTGGTTCTTTTGGATTATAGGAGATATTATATCTGTACCACTATATTTTTATAAAGGATTTACATTTACAAGTTTTCAATATTTAGGATTTACAGTAATCGCTATATTTGGCTATTTAGCATGGAAGAAAAATATAAACAAGAACCTGCAAACTGCATAAAAGTAGTTTTATTTGGACCAGAATCTACAGGAAAAACAACATTATCTAGACAGTTGGCAAGACACTATAACTCGGTGTGGGTAAGAGAGTATGCTCGTGTATATTTACAAGAAAAATGGAATAACGAGCGTAAAACATGCGAACCTAAAGATTTGTTACCTATTGCTGAAGGCCAAATGCGAATGGAGAATGACTATGCGAAAAAAACAAATTCTGTTTTAATTTGCGATACAGATTTACTTGAAACAAAGGTTTATTCTGAGGCCTACTATTTAGGATCTTGCGATCCTGTACTAGAAAAATTTGCACTAGAAAACACATACGATTTATATTTTTTAACTTATATTGATACACCTTGGGAAGCAGACGATTTAAGAGACAAACCTGAGCAAAGAGAAGAAATGTTTAGAGCGTTTCAAAACACTTTAATAAAGTATAAAAGGCCTTATGTTTTATTGAAGGGAGATAAAAAGGAACGATTAGAAACAGCAATAAAGTATATAGATAATCTACTAAAAAAAGAGAAGTGAATTTCACTGCGAAACATATAAAACAAATAGAAAATAAAGGTATTACTGTTGAAAAAATAGAGCAACAATTAGCACTTTTTAAATCTGGATTACCACATGTAAATCTAAAATCTGCTGCGAGCTTAGGAGATGGTATTTATAAGTTTTCTAATGAAGAGAATAATTTTTTTATAGACTACTATAATTCTAGAAAAGAAGCATTACATATCATGAAATTTATACCAGCTTCTGGTGCAGCAACAAGAATGTTTCGGTTTTTGTTTCAGTTTTTGGAATGTTACAATTCAGAAAAAGAAACTGTTAACTCTTATATAAATAGAAATAAGACTTCAGAATTGCCTCTATTTATAGTTGGATTGGATAAATTTCCATTCTATAATACGGTTTTAGAAACAGCAAAAAACGAGGTTGCCAATTATAATGCGCTGTCCAATGATGAAAAAATGATACTTTTTATTAAAACATTGCTGGAAAAAGATAAGCTTAATTATAGTTTTTACCCTAAAGGAGTTTTACCATTTCATAAATATAAAGACCATTTAGCTACTGCTTTCGAGGAACATTTATTTGAAAGTGCTCTATATGCCTCATCAAATAACGTTGCGAATCTTCATTTTACAATTTCAGAAAAACATCATACTAGTTTTAATGAAGAGTTTAAACGCATTCAAAATATAGTTGAGCAAAAAACGAATACTAAATTTAATATTACGTTTTCATACCAAGACAAATCTACAGATACTATTGCAGTAACCTTAGATAATGAACCCGTTATTAATAAGGATGGAAGTTTATATTTTAGACCTTCTGGACATGGTGCTTTACTATCTAATCTAAACAATCTAGATGCAGATGTTATCTTTATAAAAAATATAGATAATGTTGTTGTGCATGAATATGAGAAAGAAGTTGCTAAACATAAAAAAATATTAGCAGGAGTATTATTAAAAACACAAGAGAAAGTCTTTAAGTCTTTAAAGGATTTAGAAAGTGAAAATAATAGTGAAGCAGATTTAGTAGAAATCGCTCAGTTTTTAAGAACATCGTTAAATGTTGTAATATCTCCAGAGTTTGAAAAATATTCACTTAAATACCAAATAGAATATTTAAAAACAAAATTAAATAGACCAATTCGCGTATGCGGCATGGTTAAAAACGAAGGAGAGCCAGGAGGAGGTCCATTTTGGGTAAAAGATGAAAGTGGTAACATTTCGTTACAAATTGTAGAATCCGCACAGATAGATAAAAGCAATAAATACCAAAAAAGTATTTTAAAACATGCAACACATTTTAACCCTGTAGACTTAGTTTGTGGGATTAAAGATTATAAAGGTAATGTGTTTTGTTTAGAAAAATTTGTAGACCCACAAACAGCATTTATTACTAAAAAAACAATAGAAGGTAAGGAAATAAAAGCTATGGAGTTACCTGGGCTTTGGAATGGTAGCATGGCTAACTGGAATACTATTTTTGTAGAAGTCCCTTTAGTTACCTTTAATCCTGTAAAAACAGTAATAGACTTGCTTAAACCAGCACACCAAGTCTCTTAATATGTTTTCTGTTGAAGCATTAGTACAAGAATTTAACTTTAAAGCTATAAGAAGTTCGGGTAGTGGAGGACAACATGTAAATAAAGTATCGTCTAAAGTTGAATTGTCCTTTTCTGTTATAGAATCAACAATACTAAACGAATTTCAAAAAGAAATTATCATTAAAAAGTTAGCACACAGGCTAACCAAAGATTCTGTTTTAATATTGCAATGCGATGAAAAAAGAAGTCAGTATAACAATAAAACTATTGTAATAAAACGTGGGATAGCTATTTTAAAAGCAGCATTAATAATTCCTAAAAAACGGATACCAACGAAAATTCCTAAATCGGTAATAAAAAAACGATTAAAAAATAAACGCATACAATCTGAAAGAAAAACCAATAGAAAAAAGCCAGATTTAGATTAAGGGAACAAACTTCACAAAAAACAAGAAAAGCAAATCTTAAATTAAAAAAACTACGCTATCTTTGCACCGATTTCAAAAAAGGGGTGCCTATATCGGCTGAGATCATACCCATAGAACCTAGAACAGGTAATGCTGTTTAGGAAACGAGAGTTATAAAATGTCTAATAGATGTTTTAGTATGAGTAGATGTAAAACTAATGTTTTGCAAAAAATAAATTTAAAAATATAATAAAGAATAATAGCCTCTTTTTATTCGACAATATATCGTTTCGAATGAAAAATATATTTACTTTTTTAACACTATTTGTGTTTACAGTATGTGCAAGTGCACAAGAACAAACGCAAGATTCTATCCCTACAAATACCTTAGATGAAGTTTTGGTAAAGTCGGTACGTGTATCTGCAGATTCTCCAATTACACACTCTAATGTAGATAAAGAAGCATTAGAGAAGCGCAATTTAGGACAAGATTTACCAATTTTATTAAACTATTTACCATCCGTTGTAACAACGAGCGATGCAGGAGCAGGAGTTGGTTATACAGGTATTCGTGTACGTGGTGTAAGTGCACAATCTACAAATGTTACTATTAATGGAATACCGTATAACGATGCAGAAAGTTTAGGAACTTTTTGGGTAGATTTACCAGATTTCTCTTCTTCGGTAGAAAGTTTACAATTACAAAGAGGTGTTGGTACTTCTACAAATGGATCTGGAGCTTTTGGAGCTAGTGTAAATATTTTAACCGATGCTGTTGCAGATAAAGCTAATGGAGAAATTTCTAATACTTTTGGAAGCTTTAATACAAGAAAACATAACGTAAAATACAGCACAGGGTTATTAAATGATCATTTTGAAATTGCAGGTCGTTTATCTCAAATAAATTCTGATGGATATATAGACCGAGCAGAGTCCGATTTAAAATCATATTTCTTACAAGGTACTTATGTAGATAGTAACCGATTAATAAAAGCTTTGGCTTTTGGAGGGCATGAAGTAACATACCAAGCTTGGTTTGGGTTTGATCCAGCTACAATAGCAGCAATAGGAGAAAACCCTAATCTAGATGATAATAGAACATTTAATTTAGGAGGGATAAAGTTTGATGATAATGGTAATTTTGAAGGCTTTTATGATAATCAAGTAGATAATTATAAACAAGACCATTTTCAATTACATTGGAACGAACGTTTTAATAACAATTGGTCTACTAATCTAGGGCTTAATTATACATATGGACGAGGTTTTTTTGAAGAGTACGTTGATAATTATCTCTATTCTAATATCTATTTTGAATCTGATGCTCAATTTTCATTCATAGGTTTGGATCCTATAGAAGTTAATGGAGTAAATATATCTTCTCAAGATTATGTAAGAAGACGATGGTTAGATAACGATTTCTATGTTCTTAATGCAAATGTAAATTATAAAGACTCTAAACTTAATTTAACCACAGGATTGTCTTACAGCTCTTACGATGGGGATCATTTTGGAGAAATTATTTGGGCACAATATGCAAGCAATAGTAATATAAGAGATCATTATTATGATGGTAACTCTAATAAATACGATTTTAGTGTATTTGCTAAAGCAACGTATAAATTAAATGATAAATTAAGTTTATATGGAGATTTACAAGTACGTAAGGTAGATTACGATACTAGTGGAACAAATTCAGATAATGTTTTATTTGAAATTGATAAAAGTTATTCATTCTTTAATCCAAAAGCTGGATTATCGTATAATTTAGATGATAAAAATAACTTGTATTTTTCTTATGCAAGAGCAAATAGAGAAGCTAACAGAAGTGATTTTGAAAGTGACCCTAATATTAAACCAGAACAATTAAATGATTTTGAATTAGGATGGAGACATACGAGTTCTAAATTTAGGTTTAATGCCAATGCCTATTATATGCTATACAATGAGCAGTTAGTATTAACAGGAGCTTTAGACAATTCTGGAGCACCAATTAGAGGGAACGCTGGAGAAAGCTTTAGATTAGGGTTAGAATTAGAAGCGGCAGTACAATTAACAGACAAGCTGGCAATACAGCCAAATATAACAGTAAGTTCTAATAAAAATAAAGAAACATTTGCATCTATAGATGGAGAATTGGTAAACTTAGGAAAAACAAATATTTCATTCTCTCCAGAATTAATAGCAGCAAATGCTATAGTATTTCAACCAACAAAAGAGCTACAATTATCCTTTTTAAGTAAATATGTTGGCGAGCAGTTTATGGGGAATACAGACTCCGATGTTTCAAAATTAGAAAGCTATTTTGTGAACGATCTTAATATTACCTACGAGATAAAAACAAAAAAAATATTTAAGTCTATTCTGTTGTCAGGTTTAGTAAATAATATATTTGGAGAAAAGTATGTGTCTAATGGGTATTATTATACTTTCGACGACGATTTTTCTGTACCAGGTGAAATAAAAACGATAGAAGGTGCTGGATATTATCCACAAGCTACAACTAACTTTTTAGTAGGAGCAACTTTAAAGTTCTAATAAAAGAATAATCTGTGTTGTCCTAAAATAGGTTGACAGATTTAAAATAAATTAAGCCAGAGCATTATATGTCTCTGGCTTTTTTTGTATAATAAATTATTAATTATTAAAAACGCGTATAATGTTTCCATTAACTTCCACTGGGTAAGGTACTAGAGAGAATTGCCCGTTAGTACCAGTTTGAGGTAAACCATTTCCAGGAACTAAATAAGAGTTGCCGTCATCACAATTGCAAACAGCATTTGTACCATCCATTGTTAGTCTAGAGCACGAGTTTAATTGGTGGTTAGGGTCACTTAATTCATAAGCTTTGTAATTAGTTCCCCCAACATAATACACTACAATACCATTAATGCCATAATTATCATTCAAGGTAATAAAATTACCAGGAAATAATAAGTTGTTAAACTGTGGTAAACTAGTGTTAATTAAACCTCCAGTATCAAAAGCAGCATTAGGAATGTTCTGATTTCGGGTTACATCATCATCATCTTTTTTACAGGATAGTAGTACCATGCATAGTAAAACAAATACTAAATAAATCTTTTTCATTTTTTCTAACATATTTTAAGACTTGCAATTTACAACAAAATGAATACTGAAATAAATATTTTGTATATTTGCAGTACAATCTCGTGAAAACGAGATTTTTTGTGTTTATACACTTTGCAATCAAAGCGCAAGTTTAAGTAAAACGAAAAAATTATGAGTAAAGTATCATACTATACACCAGAAGGATTAAAAAAACTAAGAGAGGAGCTAAGACAATTAAAAGATGTGGAGCGTGTAAAAGCATCTAAAGCAATAGCCGAAGCTAGAGATAAAGGTGATTTAAGTGAAAATGCAGAATACGACGCAGCAAAAGAAGCGCAAGGAATGTTAGAAATGCGTATTTCTAAATTAGAAGACCAATTAGCTGGAGCCCGCGTTATAGATGAATCTCAATTAGATATGTCTAAAGTTTTAGTGCTTTCCATTGTTAAAATAAAAAACCAGACTAATGGAATGGAGATGACTTATACCTTAGTTGCAGATGGAGAAGCCGATTTAGCAGCAGGTAAAATCTCTGTAAATTCGCCTATAGGACAAGGTTTATTAGGTAAATCTGTTGGGGATGTCGCAGAAATTAAAGTACCAAGTGGAATCATGAAATTTGATATAATAGAAATTTCAAGATAAACTTATAGCATAAACATATAAAAGATTCCTGTTTTAGTAATAAAGCAGGAATCTTTTTTTATCTTTAATTTTCAATCTAACACTTTAAAAAATAATGGCATCAATTTTTACTAAAATCGTTAATGGAGAAATCCCTTGTTATAAGGTTGCAGAAACTGAAGATTTCTTGGCTTTTTTAGATGTAAATCCTAATGCTAAAGGCCATACACTTTGTATTCCTAAAAAAGAAGTCGATAAGCTATTCGATTTAGATGAGGCAACATATAACGGTTTAATGCAATTTTCTAGAAAAGTAGCCCTAGCTATAGAGAAAACGATACCATGTAAACGTGTTGGGGTTTCTGTTATTGGGTTAGAGGTGCCTCATGTACACGTACATTTAATTCCCCTTAACACTATGGAAGATGCCCGTTTTATAAATAAAGTAGTATTAACTCAAGAAGAGTTTAATATTACTGCACAAACGATACAAAAAGCATTATAAATTTTTCATTGTTAAAAGTGTAATAACTGTAGCTATAATAACCAATATTACAGTTAGTAATATCCAAAAAAGCTTTTTATATTTTTTAGATGTTTTTTTAGGTGTAAAGGCTTTAAATTGATAGTCGTAAACACGCTCTATGTCTTCTGTCCAACGCTCAGGATAAATAGCAGTATCACAAACATCGCAATGCATTTCTGTTCGAGCTTCTTGAGTTACAGATTTCGAAAAAGCAGTTTCAATAAACTGTTGTTTAAATGTTAACTGTAAGCCTTCTTTACTAAAACATTCAGGGCAATTATTATTCAATGAAACTTTTTTAACTGTAATATATTTTTTCGTAGTCATGTAAAAATCAATTATAGTTTTTTTAATGCAATTTGTAATGTTGTACCTTTTCCTATTTCAGATTGTAATACCTTTATTTTTCCGTCATGGAATTCTTCAATAATACGTTTAGCTAGAGATAAACCAAGTCCCCAACCTCTTTTTTTACTAGTATAACCAGGCTCGAAAATAGTATTAAACTGGCTTTTAGCAATGCCTTTTCCTGTGTCTATAATTTTAATACTAACATATTTCTCTAAAGCAACCATTTCTATAGTTA
This sequence comes from Pontimicrobium sp. MEBiC01747, assembly GCF_053601635.1. Lineage (NCBI taxonomy): Bacteria > Pseudomonadati > Bacteroidota > Flavobacteriia > Flavobacteriales > Flavobacteriaceae > Pontimicrobium > Pontimicrobium sp. MEBiC01747. The sequence continues at coordinate 60,859 of NZ_JBSHNS010000215.1, read as the reverse complement.
AATCACCTTTACCTTTCATAGCATCAATAGCATTTTTTACAAGATTTTCTATAGTCCAACTGTAAAGTTGCTTGTTTAAGTTAACATATACAGGGGTCATTGGGAGTTTCAAACTAAAATTAATTAGTTTAGAAGAACGTGTTTTTAAATAGTCGAAAGACGTTTTGGTTTCTTCAACAATATCAGCTTTTTCAAGCACTGGAATAGATCCTATTTTACTAAAACGATCGGTGATTGTTTTTAAACGATCGATATCTTTTTCAATTTCTAATATATAATCTGGATCTACATTTTCGGTTTTTAATATCTCTGTCCATCCAATTAAAGAAGATAATGGTGTACCTATTTGGTGTGCCGTTTCTTTGGCCATGCCAGTCCATAACTTATTTTGTATAGCATTTTTATTGCTTTTATAGAACAAATAAACAACCGTACCAAACAAAACAATAATTAGTAGTAAAGCCAAAGGATAATATTTTAGCTTATTTAATAGAGGAGCATTCCCATAATAGAGCGTGCCTATATCTATTGTTTTATTTTTTAATTTGTAACTTAAAGGTATAGGTTGATTTTGTTCTTGAAAACGGGTTTTTAATTTATTTATATAACGCTTTACATCTTTAATATTTGAAGTGTCAATATTGTTAGTATTATTAAGTTCTCCATCTTTAGTAAATACTAGCATAGGAGTTGTTATTGTTGTATCTGTAATAATATGTGTAGTTAGGGGATTAACATTGGCATTTATATCAATAACACTTTGGGCTAAATCTGCATGAGCATAAGACCAAGTTTTCATTTTAGCACGCTCTTCTTCTTTAAACTTCTGAAAAAACACATAAGTATTCCATAGAATAAGAGAGACAATAGCAAAAGAAGCTGCAACAATAACCCAACGAAAAAGTTGTCTGTGTTTAGTAAAAAACATCTAGTTTAGATTTTAAGATGTTAATATAATGCAAATCTGTTAATAATATTGTGTAAGCATAATGACAAATCATTTTTAGTTCATTATCAAAATAGGTACATTTGCCAAAATTATAATTAATTAATGGCTACATTTAATCCTAAAGAACTGAAAACTGGAAAGTTGCATAGTTATTTGCTTAGCGCTGTTGCACCAAGGCCAATAGCTTTTGCAAGTACAATAGATGCTAAAGGAAATCCTAATTTATCTCCGTTTAGTTTCTTTAATGTATTTAGTGCAAATCCGCCAATACTTATTTTTTCACCAGCGCGTCGTGTAAGAAATAATACAACAAAACACACTTTGGAAAACGCACAAGCAACTAAAGAAGTGGTTATTAATGTAGTTAATTATAATATTGTACAGCAAATGTCTTTAAGTAGTACAGAGTATGCTGAAGGCGTAAATGAATTTGAAAAAGCGGGTTTAACAATGCTAGAAAGCGATATTGTAAAGCCATTTCGTGTAGCAGAGTCCCCTGTACAATTAGAGTGTAAAGTAAACGAAATAGTTGCATTAGGTACAGAAGGTGGCGCAGGTAATTTAGTAATATGCGAAGTTGTTAAATTACATATAGACGATGCTGTTTTAGACGATAACGGAAGTATAGATCAAGTAAAACTAGATTTAGTATCTAGAGCAGGAGGAAGTTATTATAGTAGAGCAAAATCTGGTTTTTTTGAAATACCAAAACCATTATCAACCCTAGGGATTGGTGTGGATGCTTTACCAGAAGCTATTAGAAACAGTACTATTTTAACAGGAAACGATTTAGGAGTTTTGGCTAATGTGGAAATATTACCAAGCAGAAATGACGCTTATATAATAGAACATAATTTACAAAGTTTAACGACAGAAGAAAAACATAAAAAAGCACACGATTTATTAAGTTACGGAAACTTAGAAGAGGCTTGGAATGTATTATTATCTTAAGCAATAAAATAAAGACGAATATTTAAAATAATTATATAGAGTAATGGAAGTACAAGGAAAAGTAAAGCTAGTAGGGCAAGAACAAACTTTTGGAAGTAACGGATTTAGAAAAAGAGAACTAGTAGTTACTACAGATGAGCAATACCCACAGCATATTTTAGTAGAATTTGTTCAAGATAAGTGCGATTTATTAAACAACTACCAAGTTGGACAAGATGTAAAAGTTAGCATCAATTTAAGAGGAAGAGAGTGGGTTAATCCACAAGGAGAAACTAAATATTTTAACTCAATTCAAGGGTGGAGAATAGAAGGTGTACAAACTGGAGCTCCAGCAGGAATGCCAGAAGTGCCACCAGCGCAAGCATTTGAACCAGCTACAGATTTAAAAGAAGAAGATCACGACGATTTACCATTCTAAGCGATTTTACTTAGTTAATATATTAAACGGCAATGTTTGTAATAAACATTGTCGTTTTTTTGTTTTAAATAATTGCATTATTTTTCGTCTATGAATATTACCAAAGCAATAGAAACTATTTTTAAAAGGTATTTACCATCTCCTTTTACCATTGCAGTTATACTAACCTTAGTAACAATACTATTAGCGTTTTTATTTACAGAAGCCCCAAAAGAAGAGTACCATTTATTATCTATATTAAGCTTTTGGGAAGCTGGTATTTGGAGTAAAGGTTTGCTAGTTTTTGCTTACCAAATGATGCTTATTTTAGTATTAGGTCATGTTCTTGTTTTAAGTAAACCTGTAAACAGATTAATTACCGATTTATCTAAAAATGTAACAAATACCACTACTGCAGTTATATTAGTAAGCGTAACAACAATGATTGCTGCATTTTGTAATTGGGGATTAGGGCTTATTTTTGGAGCCATATTAGCTAGAAAAGTTGGGGAGTATGCACAAGAAAACAACATTCCATTAAATTACCCATTGGTAGGAGCTTCTGGCTACGTTGGTTTAATGGTTTGGCATGGAGGAATAAGTGGTTCTGCACCAATAAAAGTTGCAGAACAAAACCATATTCGCGAATTTATGGGAGATATTTCTTCTACAAACCTTATTAATCAAATTCCAGAAAGTATAACATTTAACGCCACTATTTTTAGCTGGTGGAATTTACTATTATTTGGTGTTTTGTTAATAACTGTTCCTTTTGTATTAACCAGAATAGCAAAAGTAACAAAGCCAACAACCATACGGTTAGAAACATATAATTTTAAGGATTCTAATGTAAAAGATGTCGAGGGAGCCGAAAAATTAGATTACTCTAAAATATTTGGAGTAGGTTTTGGTATCGTTTTGCTTATCACTTTTTTTTATCAGTATTGGGGAGCATTAACCAAATTGGCGATAACACCAAACATGTTAAACTTTTTTATGTTAGGCTTAGCTATTGTGTTGCATAAAAATTTTAGTAATTTTTTAAAAGCAGTAGAAGAAGCTATAAAAGGAACCTCTGGTATTTTAATTCAGTTTCCATTGTATTTTGGTATTATGGGCATAATGAAAAGTACAGGTATAGTAGTTTCTATTTCAGATTTTTTTGTTTCTGTAGCCAACGAAACAACATTACCAATATTTACTTTTATAAGCGCAGGAATTGTTAATGTGTTTGTGCCAAGTGGAGGAGGGCAATGGGCAATACAAGGCCCAATAGTAGTAGAGTCGGCATTAAAATTAGGAGTGCCTTTGCCCAAAGCTATCATGGCTTTGGCTTATGGAGACCAAATAACCAATATGTTACAACCGTTTTGGGCATTACCATTATTAGGAATAACAAAACTAAAAGCCAAAGAAATACTGCCTTATACACTTATTTTAATGTGTGTAGGTATAGTAGTTTACATACTAGGGCTTTTATTATTTTAAACTGAAATATGCATCTTTTAGATTATAATATAGTATTTCCAGATGTTTCTGAAGCTGACGAAGAAGGGCTTTTAGCGGTTGGAGGTGATTTATCTCCAGAGCGTTTAATATTAGCCTATAAAAGCGGAATTTTCCCTTGGTTCGATGAAGATGAGGTAATATTATGGTGGGCTCCAGACCCACGATTTGTATTATTTCCTTCAGAATTAAAAGTATCAAAAAGTATGAAACAGTTTATGCGAAACTGCGATTACGAGGTAACAGTAAATAAAGATTTCTCTTCTGTTATTAAAGAATGTGCTTTGGCTAAACGAGAAGGACAATCTGGAACTTGGATTACTAAAAATATGATTTTGGCTTATACTAAGCTACACGAATTAGGTTATGCAAAATCTGTTGAGGTTTGGAAAGAAGAACAACTAGTTGGAGGACTCTATGGAATCGATTTAGGAAACGGTATATTCTGCGGCGAAAGTATGTTTGCTAAAGAAAGTAATGCCAGTAAAACCGCATTTATAACCTTTATACAGCACACTAATTATAAGCTAATAGATTGTCAGGTCTATACAAATCATTTAGAAAGCTTGGGCGCAAAGGATATTTCTAGAGCGGATTTTATGGGGTTTTTATAGTGGTAATTTAAACGATTTATTTTAACGGTTTGTGTAAAATGCGTTTTAATACATTTTTACATATAGTTGTAGTGTCGTTTTAGTATTTTAAGCTATCAAGCTCATGTTTAAAAAATGTTTCAAATTCCCCTTTAATAGTTAATCTATTTTGCTTGATTAAATCAAAAATTAAGTCTTTAATTGTTAATACCCTAGTATCGATTTTTGGTTCTTCATTTAAATGAAACAAAGAATGTAAACTCAATTTCTTTCTCTTACTAACTGGCATAGGAAGCTGATTTTTTATCGCTTTATAAATTTTAAGTCTGTCCGTTTGGTTAAATTTTTTGTCCAAAAACGACTCACTGGATAATTCGTTTTCAAATAGATTTTGCCTTTTCAGTGAATTTAAGATTCTGTATTTGAAAAATACGTATGCAATATCATTACGTAAAATAACATTATTATGAATAAGCTCTAATTTTTTGTTATCTAAAGGGAAACTAAAACTGTGTTTTTTTCTAGTTCTTCAGTATTTTCTGGATAAGTTCTCATCTATTATAATCTTCTTAGCATCTTATTTTAAATGCAATACAACTAACCACTAACTAGACCTCATTATATCTAAAACACCCCACTTCATGATCATTAACCATACCAGTAGCTTGCATGTGTGCATAAACTACTGTACTACCAACAAACTTAAAACCGCGTTTTTTTAAGTCTTTACTTAAGGCATCGCTTAAAGGTGTATTAGCAGGAGTGTCTTTATAGTTTTTTAATTTGTTTTTAATAGGTTTACCATCTACAAAATCCCAAATGTATTTACTAAAACTACCAAACTCTTCTTGTACTTTAATAAAAGCCTGTGCATTGGTTATGGTCGCTTTTACTTTTAGTTTATTTCTTATAATACCTGCATTTTGTAGTAACTCATCAATTTTATCTTGATTGTATTGTGCTATTTTTTTGTACTCGAAATTATCGAAAGCATCCCTGAAGTTTTCACGTTTTCGCAATACAGTTATCCAACTCAAGCCAGCCTGAAACGTTTCAAGAATTAAAAATTCGAATAATTGGTGGTCGTCGTAAACAGGAACACCCCATTCTAAGTCGTGGTAGGCTTCGTATAAATCGTCACCAACACACCAGCCACATCTATGTTTTGCCATATAACTGTTGTTTTAAAGATTCTATTTCTTTGTCTTTTGCTTTAATAATGAGTTTGTTTTCTATAATTGAAGTCACGATAAAAACAATTAGAAACCCAATTTTAAAGTACTTAAATATAGTACTTTCTTCTGTAGGAAGCCCTTCGGAATAATGAAACCTTTCTGTAATAAACATAATAATAAAACTAATTTTAGAAATCCATCGTATTCTATTAAAATGTTTGATACTATTCATAGCTGTAAGGAATTTTATAATGTAACTACTAATGTAAGAACTGTACTTTAAAATAAGAAAAGTTATAGTATTTTTATAATATGGAAACAATACAACAAGCAGATTTAAGTAAAATAATAAACGATAGTTTAACAAAAAGTACAAGCTATCAGGAGTATAGAGAATTAGTAAAAGAATTAGTTGCTAAAAATGGGACTACAGGAGAAACACAAAGCGAAGCTTTAGCAAACTATACCATGCTAAACGATCGCAGAATGAAACGTTGGGATAAAACGATAAAAGTGTCTGATGAGGTTAAGACAGAAGTGGTGACTATAGATAGAGATATGACTTGGATTGTACTAACTGAAAGTTGGTGCGGAGACGCAGCACATTTAATGCCAGTAATGAATAAAGTTGCGGACTTAAATGATGGTATTGATTTTAGAGTCGTGCTTAGAGACGAAAATGAAGCTTTAATGAATCAGTTTTTAACTAACGGAGGGAAATCTATTCCTAAATTAATAATGTTAGACAATACTACTGGAGATATTGTAAATACTTTTGGACCAAGACCAAGCGAAGCTACCAAGTTAGTAAACGATTATAAAGCCGAGCATGGTAAATTAACACCAGAGTTTAAAGAAGATTTACAACAATGGTATAATAAAGATAAAGGCCAAAATGCAATTAAAGATTTAGTTGCACTGTTAAGATAATAGAATTAGTTAGCAAAAATTAAATTGCACTCAAGCGTGGTTAAAATACTAGAAATAGTTTTTGGCTACGCTTTTTACTTTTATGGCAGTTAGAAAGAAGGGAACGATATTATTTTCCTTTAAAATTAAAAGTTATCGAGCCAATTTGTGAAGCTTTGGAAGCAGCATCAAATCTAGCTTTCTTTGCATATTCTATTGCACGTTCTCTTAAACAGGCATTAGTAGAGGTAGAAGCATTATTTACATAAGCTTCAATAACTTTTCCGTTATTGTTTACAGTAATGTTTACTATAATTTTTCCATTAGCTTGGCATAAATATACAGGAGGAGGTAAATACTCGTCTGTTCTTCCTTTTAGAGAATAGGTAACAGTACTGTTTAAATTAGCTGAAGCTTTTGCTGTTACAGAAGTCTTTGTATTAGATTGTTTATTTAAAAGACTATTAACGCTATTAAACGCAGTTAACTCTTCGCGTTTTATATTAGAATTAGCTGTGTTTTTTTCTGCAGTTTTGGTTTCTGTAGGTTTATCGTTTCTAGCATTAAATTTAGAATAATCGTAATCTTTTGGTGGAGCAATAGGTTTATAAGCTTGAGCAAAGTGCTTATATTTTTTAGTCTCGTTAAACCCTTTATTTGTTTGTTTAGAATTATCGTTTAAAGTAGGTTTATTTTCTTCTTTTAGTTCTTCTTCAATAATTTCAATAGGAATAGTTAATTCTGCAACTTCAGAATTTAATTCGTAAACGCTTAAATTAAAGATACTTAATAGTAACGTTCCTGTAAGTAGAAGCGTTATAACAAAGGCTTTATGTGAATTGTTAAATTTCAAATACGATATAAAGATAATAATTAGATAGTGCGTTAGTACTATTATATACGATGAAAGCAAGTAAAAAGATTAGAAAAACTGAAACTCTAAAAAAACTGAAACGCTAGAAATAGCATCTAACTGCCTAAAACCAAAGCGTTTTCTTGTGAAATCTATACCAATTAAAAAAGAATTTCTGTAATCCCCATCAAAAATTTGATAACCAGCACCTAATTTATATAAGTTACCCGATTCGAAAGACCGATCTATATTTAATAACTTACCGTAGCCACCCCTTAAAAAAACATTATCATCATTTTTAATAATATTATACCTAAAACTTAAGTAGGCAGGGAAAAATAAAAGCCCTTCTCTTCTATGATTTGCATATTCAAAATTTAACCCAATTGAGGTTCTGGAATCAAATTGATAACCAATGCCAGTATTAAAAAAGAGTGCATTAAATTCAAAAATATTATCATTATACTCATCAGATAAATCAATGTCTTCGTTGGTAGTTAAAGTGCCTGCAATAGAAAGTTTGAAGAAAACACCTTCTGTTATTTCTGGTTTTAAATCTTGTGTAAATACCGATAATGAAATACTAAAAAGTAAAATAGAAAATAAATAGCGCATTGTATTTTAGTTTAGTTAATGCACTATTATCAATAATTATTCCGTTAATAATAAATACCGAATTTTAGTTGTTGTTTTCAATGATTTCTTTAATCTGTTTTTTATAACTAAATGCAAAAGGTTTAAATATTCTTGCATTACAATTTACATAAATAAGTTTAGTTTTATTCTGTAAAATATAATCATAGTCTTTTTCATTAAAACTATCATTGCTATTGATGATTTTAGAAATTTGTTTTTGATAATTTGAAGCACTTAATTCATCTTTACAGCAAATCTCTGTTATTGAAAAACTAGGATACCAATTACCCTTCATTCCTTTTAACTTACTTTTTCTACTAAATAATATTGTTTTAAGTTGAGTTTTTGGAAAAGAAATGATTTTGTCAACTATTTCAAGATCTGTTTTGTAACTTTTAAAAAATAGAGTATCTAGTTTCTCTTTGAATTCTTCAGTTTTATAGTTGTCTAGTTTTATAGTATCGATTATGCTAATCATTGTTTGCGAAAACTCATCACAAGTTTTTTCCTTTATATCATTACTTATGGTTTTAATAGGTTTCTTTTTTTTAATATCAGACTTAATAATTTCATTTCTAACAGGAAGAAGTGTTTCTTTAGAATTTTTTGTACAGGAGATTAAAGAGAAGAGTGTTACTATATAAATGAAGTTTTTCATAAGTTCATGCGGAATTTTAAGCGATTTTATAATTCTTATAACATTCTGAACATACAGGGGTTAATGTATTAAACATTTTCTCGTATTTTTCAAATTCAGTTTGAAAATTAATTTTAAAATCCCTTATTCCAATTTCTTTCATTAAAATAGAGTCAATAATATAATTACCGTTAAAAATACCTTGTTTGTCAACCACATAAATATTTACAATTTCTGAAGGAATGCATTTTTTGTTATTAAATACATTGTCTGCATGATATTTAGATATAAATGCGATAGAGTTTTCACCGTGTTTTTCGCATATAACTTTTCCCATAGGAAGTTTGTTTAAAGCTTAGTCATAAAGCTAAATTTTTTAAATGGAGTTATATCCTTAAACGTTTAGTTTTTTTATAAACCCTTCAATAGAAAGCGCATTATCCACATTGAAATCTCCAATTTTTGTACGGCGTAAAGCAGACAAGTGCCCTCCAGATTGTAGCGCTTTACCAAAGTCGTTAGCTAAAGAGCGTATATAAGTCCCTTTACTGCAAACCACTCTAAAATCAATACCATTACCGTTAATATTGGTGATTTCGAAAGCTTCAATAGTAATTTTTCTAGATTTAACTTCTACAGCTTCACCAGCTCTTGCATATTCATAAAGACGTTTACCATCTTTCTTTAATGCAGAAAATACAGGTGGAAATTGGTTGATTTCTCCAATAAACTGTTTAGTTGTTTTGTGTATTAAGTCTTCGGTAATATGATTGGTAGGGAAGGTTTCATTTATTTCAGACTCTAAATCGTAAGATGGTGTCGTGCTTCCTAAAGTAATAGTCCCAGTATACTCTTTTATTTGCCCCTGAAACGATTCTATTTGTTTGGTCATTTTACCCGTGCAAATTACTAATAAGCCTGTAGCTAAAGGATCTAAAGTTCCAGCATGGCCTACTTTTATTTTTTTTATATTAAAAGCTTGGCGTATTTCCCATCGCAATTTATTTACAGCTTGAAAAGAAGTCCAATTAAGAGGTTTGTCTATTAATAATACCTGGCCTGCTTTATAATCTTCTCCTGTTTTTGGTGTCATATTACATTAGTTTAATAAAGAAAATACAATAGCAATAAGCCCAACTATAGCACAGTAAATAGCAAAATAAGATAATTTACTTTTTTTAACTAAAGCAATCATCCAAGTACAAGCAAAAAGCCCAGCAACAAATGCAGCAATAAAACCAACAGATAATGCTGTAATGTTTTGACTCTCGAAAGATAACTCGCCTCCTAAAATATCTTTAGCCATTTTACCAAATATTAATGGAACAACCATTAAAAATGAAAAACGAGCAGCTTTTGTTTTATCGTTTCCAAGTAATACAGAAGTAGATATTGTAGCACCAGAGCGTGAAATTCCTGGTAACATAGCAATAGCTTGCGAGATACCAATTATAAAAGCATTTTTAAAAGAAACATCTTTATTCGTGTTTTTTGCTTTATCGGCCAAAAATAAAAGGATTGCTGTTATTATAAGCATGGCGCCTACCAGTAAAATATTACCACCAAATAATTGCTCTAATTGCTCTTCAAGAAACAAACCTACTAAAACAGCAGGAATCATAGAAACTATAATTTTTAATACAAATTTGGTGTCCTCATTCCATGTGCCAGAAAAAAGTCCTTTTATAATAGTTATAATATCTTTTCTAAAAATAACAATGGTACTTAATGCTGTTGCAAAATGTAAAACAACAGTAAATAATAAGCTTTCTTGTGGTACAGAATTATCACCAAGTATGGCTTTACCTAATTCTAAATGGCCACTAGAAGAAACAGGTAAAAACTCGGTAAGTCCCTGTATAATACCTAAAATAATTGCGTCAATAATATCCATGGCGCAAAAGTATTAAAATAGAAGTATCTAGTAAGGTGTTGTAGGGTTTATTTTTTAGATTCAGATTTCCCTTTACCAGTTAATATGGCATAAATTTGAAATCCAAAACCTATTAAAACTAAAGTAGGTGCTAGACGAATACGTCTAAAACTAAAAATGTCTTCATTAAAAACATTGGGGTCATCGCTACCGCCACCAGACATTAAAATAAAACCTAAAGCTATACAAGCTAAACCTATAAACATAAATTTATAGTTTCTTTTTCCAAAGATAAACTCACTGTTGTTTTGCTGCTGTTCTTTAAGTTTTTTTTGTCCCATGGGTATGTACGCTAATCAAATTCTGTAAAAATAACATCGTTATTAATTACTACTGTGCAATAATTTTTTAGATGTTTCTATTATAAATTTTGGTAAGTGCAAAGTAAGGGTTTTATTTAAAACTGTAGCGTTAAGATTGTCTAAATTTATTTTCACCTATCTATAAATACCTTTTAATTTATATTTATTAGTGTCTACTTTAACAAAGTTAGTAGTATTATCATCTAAGTTTTTTTGAGATAATATAAAAGCTGTTATCATTATTATACCTGCTAATACAAAAGTTATTCGCTTCATAATCATAGTTTTTTAAGATTTACAAATAATTTAAAGTATTGGTATGGCCAGATTAAAATGTGGTTATTGGTTAAGTAAAGATAACTCGTATTCTTCCTAATTATTGTTAAGTAAAACGTTAAATGCTGTTAAATACTAAGCTTTAACAGTTGTTTAAGAATTTAAAAAAAGAGTTTAATAATACAGTTTATCTGTATTTAAGTTTAAAAAACGCTGTGTAGCGAAAAAGGTAGAAATCCAAGTAATAAAAATGCCTAAAACAAACACAAACGCAAATAATGCAACAATAAGCACAGGTTTATTAAGAAGCTCTAATTCTGGAAATGTTTTATTTATAAAATGCAATACAACACCCATGCCAATTAAAGCTAAAATAGCTCCAATAATACCTAAACGCACACTTCGCCATATAAATGGACGACGAATAAAGCGTTTAGTAGCACCTACCATTTGCATGGTTTTAATAGTAAAACGTTTAGAGTACACAGCCAAACGTATAGAACTGTTTATAAGCAATACAGCAATTAATGTAAAGAGTCCGCTAATAACAAGAATCCAGAAACTAATTTTCTTTACATTATTATTCATTAAATTAACGAGGTCATTATCGTAGTTAACCTCTTCTACAAAGTTTTTAGATAAGGCTTCTTTAGAAATCGTTTCTAGTTTTTCAGACGTAACAAAGTCGGCTTTTAAGTTAACATCAATAGAATTCTTTAAGGGGTTAAAACCTAAAAAGTCCATGAAATCTTCACCACTTTCAGTTTTCATAGCCTCAGCAGCCTGTGCTTTAGATACAAAATCGGTAGACTTTACATAATCGGCCATGGCTAAGCTTTTTTCTAGTTGTTTAATCTCAATATCCTTAGCAGAGTCCTTTAAGTAAATAGTTACAGTAACTTGTTCTTTAAAGTGGTCTGCCACCTTTTTAGCATTTAATACCAAAAGACCTAGTAATCCTAATAAGAAAAGTACCAATGCGATACTTAAAACAACAGAAAAATAGGAAGAAATTAAACGGCGTTTTTGGTATTTGTCAAAAGATGAACTCATAAAGAACTATAATTTAAGCTGTAAAAATAATAAAGAAATTAAATACAAGCCTTTTACAAGCCTTAAACTTTTAATAATGTTATAATAAGTTTAAATTTGCCGCTTTAAAACAAGTTAGCAGCAATTTAGAAAATGAAATATAACTTTAACGACATAGAAGCCAAATGGCAAAACTATTGGGCAACAAATCAAACCTTTAAAGCTTCCAATAATAGCGATAAACCAAAATATTACGTATTAGATATGTTTCCTTACCCAAGTGGAGCAGGACTACACGTAGGGCATCCGTTAGGTTATATAGCTAGTGATATCTATGCACGTTACAAACGCCATAAAGGCTTTAATGTATTGCACCCACAGGGTTACGATAGCTTTGGGTTGCCAGCAGAACAGTATGCTATACAAACGGGGCAACACCCAGCAGTAACTACAGAAACTAATGTTGCTACTTACAGAAGACAATTAGATAAAATAGGGTTTTCTTTCGATTGGAGCAGAGAAGTACGTACCTCTAATCCAGAATATTATAAGTGGACACAATGGATATTTATTCAGTTATTCGAATCGTATTACTGTAAAGATTCCGATAAGGCTAGACCAATTACAGAATTAATTACGGTATTTGTAGCCGAAGGAAACACTAGAATCAACGCGGTTTGCGATGATAATGTGGCAACATTTACAGCCGAAGATTGGAATGCCATGTCGTCTGTAGACCAACAAAAAATACTACTACAATACAGATTAACCTATTTAGCAGAAACCGAAGTTAACTGGTGCCCAGCATTAGGAACCGTTTTAGCAAACGACGAAATAGTAAATGGCGTATCAGAAAGAGGAGGACACCCTGTAATACGTAAAAAAATGACACAATGGAGTATGCGTATATCTGCGTATGCCGAACGTTTATTACAAGGTCTAGAGACTATAGATTGGACCGATTCTTTAAAAGAAAGCCAACGAAATTGGATAGGGAAATCTGTAGGAGCATCGGTTACATTTAATGTAAAAGACCATAACGAAACCATAGAAGTCTTTACCACAAGACCCGATACTATTTTTGGTGTGAGTTTCATGACCTTAGCACCAGAACACGATTTAGTGTCTAAAATAACAACAGCAGCACAAAAAGCCGATGTTGACGCTTATATAGAAAAAACAGCAAAACGAAGCGAGCGTGACCGTATGGCCGATGTAAAAACCATTTCTGGAGTATTTACTGGTGCTTATGCAGAGCACCCATTTACAAAAGAACCCATACAAATATGGATTGGAGATTACGTACTAGCAAGTTACGGAACAGGAGCAGTAATGGCTGTACCATGTGGAGACCAGCGCGATTACGATTTTGCAAAACATTTTAATATAGACATCCCTAATATTTTTGAAGGCGTAGATATTTCTGAAGAAGCCTATGCCTCTAAAGACAATGTAAAGATTGCTAATAGCGATTTCCTTAACGGAATGAACTACAAAAAAGCAACCAAACGAGCTATTTACGAGTTAGAGCAACTAGGACAAGGCGAAGGAAAAACCAATTACAGATTACGTGATGCTGTATTTTCTAGACAACGCTATTGGGGAGAACCATTTCCTGTGTACTATGTAAATGGTATGCCGCAAATGATAGACGCAAAACATTTGCCAATACAATTACCAGAAGTAGAAAAATATTTACCAACCGAAACAGGAGAGCCACCATTAGGACGTGCCGATGTTTGGGCGTGGAATAGTATTGAGAATAAAGTAGTGAGTAATGAGTTAGTAGACGACGAAACTATTTTTCCTCTGGAACTAAACACTATGCCAGGTTGGGCAGGAAGTTCTTGGTATTTTTTCCGTTATATGGAAGACACTATGCGAAACGAAACCTTTGCAAGTGAAGACGCACTTAACTATTGGGAAAACGTAGATTTATATATTGGTGGAAGCGAGCACGCTACAGGACACCTGTTATATTCGCGTTTTTGGGTAAAACTATTAAAAGATAGAGGCTTTGTTTCTGTTGAAGAGCCTTTTAAAAAACTAATTAACCAAGGGATGATTTTGGGGACTAGTGCAATAGTTTACAGAATATCTGGAACTAATAAATATGTTTCTAAAGGCTTAATTAAAGATTATGATGTTGAAGAGATAAGAGTAGATGTAAACATAGTTAATGCATCAGACGAAATAGATCTTGAAGCATTAAAACAATGGCAACCTCAATTTAAAGATGCAGAATTTGTATTAGAAGGAGAACAATATATCGTTGGAAGAGAAGTTGAAAAAATGTCTAAGAGATGGTTTAATGTTGTAAACCCAGATAACATTTGCGAGCAATACGGAGCAGACAGTTTAAGGCTTTACGAAATGTTTTTAGGCCCATTAGAGCAGGCAAAACCATGGAATACAGCAGGAATAACAGGAGTACATGGGTTCCTTAAAAAATTATGGAAATTATATGTTGGCGAAAACGGATTAAAAGTAAACGATGCAGAACCAACAAAAGACAACCTAAAAACATTACACAAAACCATAAAGAAAGTAGAAGAAGATATCGAGAATTTCTCGTTTAATACATCGGTTTCTACCTTTATGATTGCAGTAAATGAGCTTACTAAACAAAACTGTACAAGTAAAGACGTTTTAGAGCCGTTATTAGTATTAATATCACCTTATGCACCACATATAGCAGAAGAATTATACAATATGCTAGGCAATAGCAATTCTATCTCTACAGCAGCATTCCCTATATTTGATGCTAGTTATTTAGTAGAAAGTAGCAAAAATTACCCAATATCATTTAACGGTAAAATGCGTTTTACGCTAGAATTACCAATGGATATGAGTAAAGAAGATATAGAAAAAACGGTAATGGCTCACGAAAAAACCATAGCGCAATTAAACGGGCGTACACCTAAAAAAGTAATAGTAGTGCCAGGAAAAATTGTAAACATAGTAGGGTAACGAATTCCTGCGCAGGCAGGAATCTCACAGCCAATAGAAACTATAGAAAGGCAGAAACAAGCATAATATATAAGTGGATACAACTAATACACGTTTTAGATAGGTATATCTTAAATACAGAATATATTTTACATTATACTATAGCAGCATCCGAAAACAATGATTTAATACATTGTTTTCGGATGTTTTTTATAAAAATAAGTATGAAGTAATGAAAACGTCAGTTCAAGTGAAATTTCTTTTTCAGAAATTTTGTATCGAGAACACTTCAATAAAAAATGTTTTACTAGAGGTATTTTAAGTGCCAGAGATAAGTTAAGACTACTTTCAATAACTATCAGAATTGTATCAAAACCTATTGGTTTTGACTACAAATGTTTATTTTCGATACAAATTTCATTTATTTTCAATCGTAAAGTCCACATGAATTAATGAACTTTATAAAAACTTAAACTATGAAATACCTATCCATATTACTGTTATTATGTCTTAGTTTTTCTTCAGAAGCACAAAACGACAGTATACAATTTCCACAAGACTATTTTGGTATATATAAAGGAAACTTAAACATTATAAATAGTAGAGGAACACAAACCATAGGAATGGAATTTCATTTACAGCCAACCGATTCTGTAGGTAAATACAAATACACTATTGTATATATCATGGAAGGTAACAGGCAAGAACGAAAATACAACCTAATAACAAAAAATGCAGCTAAAGGCGACTATATTGTAGACGAAAATAATGGCATACTTCTAGACGCAAAACAAATAGGGAATACATTATATTCTATGTTCGAAGTACAAAATAATTTAATAACCACTACCGAACGTTTTTATAAAAATGCTATGGATTTTGAAATAACCTTTACAGATACCAAGCAAAAAACAGAATCTACAGCAGAGGGAGAAGACCCTATAAATGTGACATCGTACCCTATAGGTGGCATACAAAAAGCCCATTTAGTAAAACAATAAAGCTATTGTAACCTTTTACTTATAATTTGGTAAAACTACATTACCAAAAAAACAGTGTATAAGCACATTTACGCACTATATTTTAATGAATTTGAATAATTTATTCAAATTTAAAAGTCTTGCATATCCCGTATTTATTAGCTTGAGCTAAACTTACGCCTCTTTTATTGTTTTTTTAATTTTTTTTTGGGTAATGAATTAAAGCATTACATACTTAATTATATAGACAATTAAAAGGTGTAACCCGAAAAACCAATTTAATAGAGTAGGGACAATTATAATTAATTAATAAAAATGAAAAAAACTATCTTAAAAACCCTCTTTGCAGTGTTGTTTTTTGTTTCGTACCAAAATGCAGGTGCACAAAAAGTTAAAAGTAATATTGTTATGAGTACAACTTTAGACTTAGATTTAAACTCATCTAATACAAGTATTACAACCTACCCAAACAGTACAACCTATCCTGGGTATTACGAATTAGAAATGAGAGTAACTGCGTTTGTTCATACATTTCAACCTGGAACCTATACATTAGCAACAGAAAGGCGTCAATTAAATCATGATACTAATGTTCCAATATCTTCATGGTCAAGTATGGTACCTAACTTAAATCAATTTCCTAATACAGGATGGGGGACAACACCATCAGCAACATATTCAGGTACAGCTAGAACTACACAATTAGAAGGAACAACGTTTCAATACAGAGTAAAAGTAACTCTTAATCCTACAGCTGCAGGACTTCCAAATAAAACAGTATATACACCTATTAGAACAGCTAAAGTGTTAGGAGATCCAACACCATGTTTTACTATGTATAATGTTAACTCTACGCAAAATGAAAATTCTAAATATGGGCCTCAGCCAGTAAATACAATTTGTCAATATTCGGTAGCTATAAATGGAAGCTGTAGTAAGTTTGAAGAAGGATACCATGTTAGAGTTGCAGAATTCGATTTAGCATCATGGTCTTTTGTTCAAGATTATTACAGTGGTTGGGTAGGCTCTGGAGAAGCACCAACTTACACTAGTTTAAATGGATTAGTAGCTTCAAACGGATACTCTTTTATACCAGGTAAATTATATGTTGTAGGATTTTCTATAGGACCAGTATGGGAGTCTGCACCAGTACAATTTTTTAGAGTAGTAGCTTGTAAAGAATCTGGAGAAGATACTATAGAAGAAGTGAAAGATGTAACTCCAGTGGAGATAGAAGTAATAGATGAAGAAGTTGCAAACCCTGTTAGATTAAAACTGTATCCTAACCCTACAGAAAATTACTTTAAAATTTCTGTAAACGATTCAGAATTAGAAAAAGGATCTTCAGTTTCTGTAATGAATAGTAAAGGAGTAGAAGTGTATAAAGGAACTGTTGATACTAATAATTTTGAAGTAAATACTAGTGAGTGGAAAACAGGTGTTTATTTCTGTAAAATTCAAATAGGAGACAGAATAGAAACTAAAAAAATAATTAAAAAATAAGGTAATTTTAGCCATAATTAAGGCAGGGTTATTACCTAGTTAAGGTCGAAAGTATATACTTTCGGCCTTTTTTATGCGGTTCTAAATAGAAAAACTGACAGAGTTACATAATTATTTAAATGGCTTACTTTTTGTTATCTTTAAAATAAGAATTAAAAAAATAAATATTATGAACGGAATGATGGGATATTATCTACTTATTGGAGCAATAGCTCTAGTAAGCAGTTTAGTAAGCGGACAACTAAAACGAAAATTTGCAAAATATTCTAGAGTACATCTACGTAACGGAATGAGTGGTGCAGAAATAGCAAAGAAAATGTTAGCAGATCATGGTATAAGAGATGTAGAGGTTATTTCTACTTCTGGGCAATTAACAGATCATTACAACCCAGTAAATAAAACAGTAAATCTAAGCGAAGCCGTTTATAACCAGCGTAATGCGGCAGCGGCAGCAGTTGCTGCACACGAGTGCGGACATGCAGTACAACATGCACAAGCATATCAATGGCTAACTATGCGATCTAAGCTTGTACCAATGGTAAGTTTAACCTCAGGAATGTCTCAATGGTTAGTTATTGGAGGAATAGCGCTTATGACTACAAATATGATAGGAGGTATAGGCTATTGGGTAGCGTTAGCCGGTTTAATATTAATGGGTTTTGCAACCTTATTTAGTGTTATAACCTTGCCTGTAGAATACGATGCTAGTAATAGAGCTTTAGCATGGTTAAAAAATAAACATATAGTAACACAAGAAGAGTATGCAGGTTCAAAAGATGCTCTTAAATGGGCTGCAAGAACTTACCTAGTTGCTGCAATAGGAGCTATAGCATCTTTAATTTACTGGGCATTACAAGTATTTGCTAGAAGAGATTAAAAAAATAAGTTAATATTAAAAAGAATGAATTATTAATAATTTATTAATAGTTTGGTTTCTTTTTCTTAAATTGTGGGCTGAATTATATATTAATATAACAATGGACCAGCCATTTGAAGCTCCTACACAAGATCAATTACTAGTTTCTGCTTTATCGCAAGAAGATAAAGTAGCTTTTTATAAAAAAACGTATGCACATGTTGCTTTAGGAGTTTTAGTCTTTATCGCATTTGAATATTTGCTTTTACAAAGTGATGCTATTGTAGAATTTGCATTATCCTTAACACAAGGGTATAAATGGTTAATAATGTTAGGCGGATTTATGTTTGTAACAAACTATGCCGAAAAAATGACATTAAAAACCCCAGATAAAACAAAGCAATATTTAGCTTATGGGTTATACATTTTTGCACAAGCATTTATTTTTGTGCCTATGATTTATAAAGCCATGTTTTATATGGAAACTGGCTCAGAATTATTGCAACAAGCAGCAATAGTTACTTTGGCATTATTTACAGGGTTATCTGCGGTAGTATTTATAACTAAAAAGGACTTTTCATTTATAAAAGCAGGATTAACAATAGGTTTCTTTATTGCTTTAGGCTTAATAGTAGCTGGAATTATTTTTGGCTTCGATTTAGGCTTGTGGTTTTCTGTAGCAATGTGTTTACTTGCAGGAGGTGCTATTCTATATCAAACTTCTAATTTAGTTAATACCTATACAGAAGACGATTATATACCTGCAGCGTTAGGCTTATTTGCATCTTTAATGCTATTGTTTTGGTATGTATTACAGATTTTTATGTCTAGAGATTAAGTGCTTTTAATATTAAATGAATTAGTCAATTACAAATTGAATATATAAATTATGAAAAAAATTACTTTTTTGATTTTGTTAGTAGCTCTAGTGCTTTCTTGCTCTACTGATGAAACCAATGATAGCTCTCAAGAAGTAACACAACAAGTTCTACCTGGGCAAAATCCTATAAAACAAGCGCTTCATAGTTTAGATTTTTGGCAAACGGCAGACTTACCTGTAGTATTTACAGATTTTATACAAGAGGCACAGTCATTTACGTTTAGTAAATCGTTTTTTGTAAATAGTTTAGAAGTAAGAAATTTAGAAGCTTACAGATTTGCATTAGGTGTAAGTAATAATAAATTACAAGTTATTTGCTTAGGCGTAACAGAAGAGAATGAGGTAATAAGTTCTGTATTTAAAATAGGAACCCCAAATATGGGAGCAATAAATGCAGAAGAAGTAGATACACAACAAAATACACCATATGATGTTTCTACAATAGCAAGAGAAGATGTAAGAGGTCATGTTTTACAAATAAAAGATGCGCTTAGATATTTAAATGATTGGAGAGATACTTTAAATGACATAAGTACTCTAGATGATAAAGTTTCTTACGATGGTAATAGAATAAAATATTATACTCTAGATAAAGATGCTATGGATTTTTTAGTAAATAGAGATGATGTTACTGCTGTAGAATTAGTGTTTGGATTAAATGATGAAGGTAAAATGACAACAGTATTTTTTGGAAAGAATGGTAAAAATGTAATTTTCGATACTAATGCGGTTAATTTCGCATTAGATTTCACTAGCCCTTGTCCGAGTAACTGTGATGATATTAGAATAAATTAATAATATTAAATACATTATAAAAAAGCCTTCATTTAATGAAGGCTTTTTTTATTGATTGCTTTTGTTTTAAAGTTTAGTACTATCTAAAGACACCATTTTGTTTTTTAAAGCATATATAACTAATCCTGCAACATTTTTAGATTCTGTTTTTAATAATAGATTGTTACGGTGGCCTTCTACTGTTCTTGGACTTATATATAAACTGTCTGCAATATCGTTAGTTGTATATTGTTTACAAATAAGGTCTAGAACTTCAATTTCTCGTTTAGTAAAATAATTCGTGTCAAAATTAGACTTAACTTTTTTCTCGCTAGGATTTACTATACTTTCATGAATGTATTGCATCACTTGCTCATCATAATAAAAGCCTTTATTAGCAACTTCTTTTATAGTTTTAATCATAAGTGCAGGAGTGCTATTTTTAGCTAAATATGCTACAGCACCAATAGATATCATGTTTAGAATAAAAGGTTTGCTAAAATAGCTTGTTAAGGCTATAACTTTAACATCTGGAAATTCTTTTCTAATTAATTTAGTGACTTCAACTCCATTTAAGCTAGGCATTTTAAGATCTGTAATTACTATATCTGGTAATACTTGGGTGTTTCTTAATTGATTAATTAAATGTTCCCCATCTTCTGCATCGAAAAGGATTTCTATTGTGTCTTCACTACCTAATATTGCTTTTACACCTTGTCTAAACAATAATTCGTCGTCTGCTAATGCTAATTTTATATTATTCATCATTATAATGTATTATAAGGGTTATATAATATATCCAAATAATAATTGTTTAGGGATTTAATTTTTAATTATGGATGTTTCGGGGTATTTACAATGTATTATAAACTTACTCCCGCTATTTTTTGTGCTTTCTAGAGTTAATTTTCCATTTAAAATTTTAACTCTACTTTTTATGTTTTGTATACCTATGCCTGGTTTTTTCTTTATGTCTTTAACATTGAAACCGATACCATTATCTTGATAATGCACCATAAAACCTGTAGGCGCTTGCTCCATATAAATAACAAGTTCATTAGCTTGTCCATGCCTAATAGAATTATTAATAAGTTCTTGAATAATTCTAAATAAGTGCAATTGGTTGGTTTTGTTTAGTTTGGAGAGTTCTTCTATATTGTGTTCTATATCTATACTAGTATTAGCAGTAAACTCTTCAAACAATTCTTCTAAAGCAGCCTTAAGGCCAAATTTATCTAATATAGGAGGCATTAAATCATGCGCTATTTTACGAGCACTTTCTAATGTATTGGTTGTAATATCTAAAATTTGCTCTAAAGCTGTTTTTTGTTTCTCGTTAATTGTTTTATCTATTAAAAGAACATGAGTAGTTAAACTAACTACATTAAGTTTCGCGCTAATGGCATCATGTAAATCTTGGGCAATACGATTGCGTTCTTGCTCTTGTATGGCTATAGATGTTTGTAATATTTTTCGTTGATGATCTATTTTTAATGTGGCTTTTTCCTGTTCCTTTTCTACAATTTTTTTCTTGGTATGGTGGAAAAAAGCAATAAGCGTAACTGCCATTATAATTAATAAGCTAACACTTATGCCTACTATGCTAATTATCGTTATGAATGAGTTTTCTTCCAAAAAAGAGGGCTTTTATGTTGTTAAGGAGAGTATAAAGATAATACTAAAAAATTATTAATTTTTTCTATAGGTTTTATACCATTCTATAAAAATTAGTATTTGGTATACAGCATAGAGGATAGAATTAAATAACCATAATAGCTTATTTAAACTATCGTATGACACGTTGAGAAAATTACCAGAGCAAAATATTAAAGTACTACTAATTAAATAAATGAAAATACCAGAATTAACATATACAAACTCCATTTTTTCTGTTAAAGAGTTGTAGAAATGAACAACGCTGAAAGAAACAATACTTAAAGAGGTAAGTACAATCTCTAGTAAATTAAATTTATAATATAAAGAAGGGTTTAAGGAATATTGTATTGTTAAAATAAGTAAAACAAGTATACTGACAATTTTAACGGCATTTTTATGTTTTTTATTATTAAATAAAGTAATGTAGAATAAACTTAAAAGTATAAATTGTAAAATAAAGTAATAATGAGAGAGATAAAGATTATCTATTTTGTCTTGCCATAATAAATAGCTTTTAACTTGTATTACTAAGGAAATAAATAAATACAAATTAAATATTTTAAAAGTTTTATTTTCTTTTAAAAAACTTTTAAAAAATAAAATGGTATTAACAACTAAAATTAGTTTACTAAGATTAGAAAAAAATAATTGATAATCTTTTATCTCCATCATTTATAAATAATAATTACGGCCTTGGTTTAGGGTCGTATAAAGGGCTATTTGGGTCGCATGTATTAGGACATGGATCTGTAAAATCATAAACACCACTTCCAGTTGGTTCAGGAGCTAACATTTTACAACCACTTGGTTTTTCGTCTTCAATTATGTCTCTATGAATATTGTTACAATCTACATAGGTCCCCACTATTAATAGTTTTTCGCCATAACCATTTGCTTTAGAAGTGTCTTTGTCATTAATGGCCATATATGCTCTTACGCCAGCACTGTCTACTTTACTTGTAACTACTTTTCCAGATTTGTCTATAACTCCCATTTCTGTTAAAGCACCAATAAGATCTCCTGCAGGCATTAAAAATCCTTTGCATTTATTGGGATTCGCAGACTGCCAGTTGTATGCCCAATTTACAGCATCTTCAATAGGTCTAGTTTTTGTACTCATAATTTTGTTGTTAGTTGTTAATTAATAAAAAGGTTAATAATTGCCTAAAGCTAATTTATATTTCCTTACATAAAAAATTTAAATAATAAAACAGGGGTTTTTACCTGATTTTAATAAACCGTGGTATTGCGTTACTTTTTTTTTTGAGTTCTATTTAGCTTAGCCAAATAGTTTACAATCAATGATTATTTGTCTTAAATTATTTAATTAATTAAAATTTAATATATAAATCGTTGGTGTTTTCTAATAATAATAGTTAATTTAACTATTATTAATCTTATTAATTCTAACTTAAAAACAATTACTTATGGATCCATTTTTAGGAGAAATCATTATGTTTGGTGGTAATTTTGCACCGAGAGGCTGGGCATTATGCGACGGACAATTATTGCCAATCTCGCAATACTCTGCATTATTTTCAATACTAGGAACAACTTATGGAGGAGATGGTAGAACAACTTTTGCATTACCAGATTTAAGAGGTAGAAGTCCAATACATGCAGGACATGGTCCAGGTCTTAGTACTATGAAACTAGGGCAAAGAGGAGGAACAGAAACGAAAACATTAAACATCACTGAACTACCAAGTCACAACCATTTAGCGGCAATGAGCGTATCGAAAGCAGCAGCAGATGATGATACACCAAGTACTGGTGTTTCTATTGGAGCTTCAGAGATTTTTGTTGCGGGAGGTGCAAATCAGCCTTTAGCTAATGGGTCTGTAGCAGTAGGTAATGCAGGTGGTCAACAACCCTTTAATATAAGAAACCCTTTTGAAGTTGTTAATTATATTATAGCATTACAAGGAGTTTTCCCTTCTAGGAACTAACTATTATTAATCTTTTTAATTTTAACTTAAAAACAATTACTTATGGATCCATTTATAGGAGAAATCATTATGTTCGGTGGTAATTTTGCACCAAGAGGTTGGG
Source organism: Pontimicrobium sp. MEBiC01747 (assembly GCF_053601635.1). Classification (NCBI taxonomy): domain Bacteria; kingdom Pseudomonadati; phylum Bacteroidota; class Flavobacteriia; order Flavobacteriales; family Flavobacteriaceae; genus Pontimicrobium; species Pontimicrobium sp. MEBiC01747. Next base: position 37,060 of record NZ_JBSHNS010000215.1, on the reverse strand, counting down.
CATTATGCAACGGACAATTGTTAGCTATTAGCAGCAATTCAGCTTTATTTTCAATATTAGGAACTACTTATGGAGGAGATGGTAGAACAACTTTCGCATTACCAGATTTAAGAGGTAGAAGTCCAATACATGCAGGAACTGGACCTGGACTTAGTCCTATGAAGCTAGGACAAAGAGGAGGTGCAGAATACCATACATTAAATATATTAGAGATGCCGTCTCATAATCACGTAGCAGCGATGAGCGTATCGAAAGCTGCGGCAGATGATGATACACCAAGTGCAGGTGTTTCTATTGGAGCTTCAGAGATTTTTGTTGAAGGAGCTGCAGATCAGCCTTTAGCTAGTGGCTCTGTAGCTGTTGGAAATAATGGAGGTAATCAATCTTTTTATATAAGAAACCCTTTTGAGGTGGTTAACTACATTATAGCATTGCAAGGAACATACCCTTCTAGAAACTAAAAAAATAGAAAATAACAAGACTTAAAAAGGTGCTAATTAATTTAATTAGTACCTTTGTAGTTAAATTTAAATAGGCTATTATGAAAAAAAATTACTTTTTAAAAATTACAACACTTTTTACTTTTATGCTATGTAGTGTTTTAGCATACTCTCAAGTAAACCTTTATACGCAAGATTTTGAAGGGACAGATTTTGATACTTATCAATTATATAATGCTGGAGGTACGGCAGTAGCTTTTGCTACTACTGGAACAGATTATATAGTAAGAGCTAATCCTTCTTCATTACCTTTAGGGAATACAGTAAGTGGTATTTCGGGAAATGCTATTGCTTTAGAAGATATAGATGGAGCTGGTTTTTTTGGACAACATCGTATAGATACAAGCCCAATTAATATTGCAGGAGCTGTTGATATGTCTGTGCAAGTTAGAATTGCAGCACCAAGAGGTGCAGATGGGAACAGATATGAAGCTGCTGATTTCTTACGAGTACAAGTATCTATAGATGGAGGAGCGTTTAGCACCATTATTAGCACAGGTGGAGCAACGAACGGATCAGGTATTTTTTATTATGATACTAACAATGATGGGACTCTTGGTAATGCAGGAGATCAAGTAATAGATCAATCTGCAGGAGATCAATTAATAAATGTATCATTTCCAGGAGCTGGAACTTCTTTAGTAGTACGATTTTTATTTAGCTCTGAAGGATCTCAAGAAGAAATGATATTTGATGATATTTCTGTTGATGCAGTATCTTCTACATTATCTACAGAAAACTTTACATTGGATAATGCCTTTACAGTAACACCAAACCCTTCAAACGGTTTAATTACCATTGGAAACTCTGGAATTGCTTTAGATAAAGTACAAGTGTCAGATTTAAATGGACGCGTTGTTGCTACATATAACTTAAATGGAATGACAGAAAGTAAAACACTTAATTTAAGTTCTGTTTTATCTTCTGGAATGTATTTAATGACGTTAACATCTAATGAAGCTTCAACAGTTAAGAAACTAATTATTAAATAGTATATTATATAAGCTATTACCAAAATAATATATAACAAAAAAACTCCTAATTAATTAGGAGTTTTTTGTTTTTAGGTATAAAATATATTCTACATTTTAATCTCTAATTATATTTTAATCTGTCGTTCGATTTGTTGATCTAGCGAAATAAAAGTTTCTGTTCTAGAAACACCAGTTATAGACTGAATATCGTTATTTAATAAATACATTAAATGTGCATTATCCTTACATAAAATTTTTATTAAAATACTCCAATTTCCTGTAGTGTAGTGGCATTCTAAAACTTCAGGTATTTTTTTTAGCTGTTTTACGGCTTGTGGATTGCTAATAGCCTTATCTAAATAAATACCAACAAAAGCCATAGTGGTGTAACCCAAAACTTTAGGATTTATTATAAACTTAGAGCCAGATATTAATCCAGATTTTTCTAATTTACGTAAACGTTGGTGTATGGCAGCTCCCGAAATACCCACTTGCCTAGCTATTTCTAAAACTGGCGTTCGAGCATCACTCATTAATGCACGAAGTATCTTTTTATCAATACCATCTATATGGATGTTTCTGTTTATTACTTTCAAAACCTATAACGTTTACATATTAATATATAAAAGTACTAAAAGCATTTAAGACTGTAACTCTAATACATTAGAAAAAACAACTGTATTAGGTGCTCTTCAAACGTTTAAAGGATTATAACCTAAATAAGGAACCTCCTTTTCATTAAAAACAATGCCATAATCCTCTAGCTCTTGCAAAATAGGTTCGTATACCTCTTTAGTAATTGGTACTAAAACACCTGGTGTTTTAATTTTTCCATTAAGTATAGCCATAGTTGCCATAGCTACAGGTAAGCCTACTGTTTTTGCCATTGCAGTATAAGTTTGATCTTCCCCTATAGTAACCATAGTAGCATCAATTTGATGTTTTTTACCATCTAGCTCGTAACCAAATTTATGGTACATAACAATCATGTCTTTATCATCTTCATCTAAAGTCCAACTATCCATCAAAATTTTCTGAAGAATTTGAGCAGGTGTAGCCTTTTTTAATCCTACCATTTTTGTTGAACTAAAGATATCTAACTCAATAAACTTGTCCCAAATTGTATCATCTTGGTCAATTTTAATAGCATGCCTAAACTTTAATTCAACAGAATCTGTAGGACTGTAAGGTAAAAAGGAGTTTACAAAATCTCTATAGCTCATGTTTTCGCTATCGTCTATAGTATAACTATCATCTGTCATGCCTAAAGCTGCTAGTACTTGCCAGCCACGAGAAAACCCTACACGGCGAATAGTACCTCTGTATAAAGTTTTAATGTCCTCTAAACCATACACACTTTGGTATTTTAAAGAGTCTCTATTGGCATAAGCTTCAAAACGGCCATAACCATCTATTTCTAAAAATTCGGTACGTCTAAATAAACGATTATAAGGAATGTACTTATAAGTACCCTCTTGTAAAAATTTAGCAGCGCTTCCTTGCCCAGCAACAACAACATTTCTTGGATTCCAAGTAAACTTGTAGTTCCATAAATTATTATCGCTTTCAGGCGCTACTAAACCACCAGTAAACGATTCAAACAAAATCATTTTACCACCTTTATCTGTAATACGGTCTATAACTTGCATAGCACTCATATGGTCTATACCTGGATCTACTCCAATTTCATTCATAAAAATTAGACCTTTAGCTTTTGCATCTTCATCTAAAGCTTGCATTTCCTCACTTACATAAGAAGCTGTAACCATATTTTTACCGTAAGTAATACAATCTTTAGCAACTTCAATATGAAAACGTGCTGGTAGCATTGAAACAACAATGTCTGCATTTTTAATAGCACTAACACGAGAGTCTTCATTAAAAACATCTAATGTAATTGCTGTTGCATTTTTATGATCTCCTGTTAATTTTTTAGCATTATCAATACTTAAGTCTCCTACAGTAATGTGGAGGTTTTCACTTTCAGATTTATCTAAAAAATATTTTATTAAATAAGAAGCCGATTTTCCTGAACCAATAATTAAAATCTTTCGCATAATCGATATATGTTAAGTAATTTTGTGTTTAAATTTAAGAAAACGAATGTAGTAAAATGTAACTGTTATAAAAACTCAAAATATAAATATTTATTATAAACCACTACATAATACTATTACAAAATAGTCTAGCTATATACTAGAGATTTAACATTATTAAATAAATAAAAAATGAATAAAAAAATTTTAATTACCGCTTCTATATTAGGTGTTTTAAGCGTTGTTTTAGGAGCATTTGCAGCTCATGGTTTAAAAGAATTAATAACAGAAGAAGCATTACTGTCTTTTGAAACCGGGGTGCGTTATCAAATGTACCATGCGTTTATGTTATTGTTTGTAGGAACTGTAGACAAGCTAACAATACAAACAAAAAAGCGAGTGTTTTTTCTTGTTATTGCTGGCGTTTTATTATTCTCAGGTTCTATTTACGGATTAGCCACAAACACTCTTTCAGGATTCAACTTTAAACAAATTGCATTAATAACTCCTATAGGAGGACTACTTTTAATAATCGCTTGGATAGTTATGGGGCTTGGCTTTGTAAGGAATGTAGATAATTAATTTATTTTTTAACATCTAGTTTTATAATAATCATTAATTTTGCATCTTAAACAAGATAACTAAATTATGGTAAACCATACACAATCTACGAAAACGATTTCGCTTGAAAAGTACGGAATCAAGAATGCTAACGTACAATATCAACTAACCCCAGACCAACTTCATAACACTACAATTGCCAAGGGGCAAGGTGTTGAAGCCTCTTCTGGAGCCTTAGCTGTTAATACAGGAGAATTTACTGGGCGTTCGCCAATGGATAGATTTATTGTAAAAGACAATATTACAAAAGACCGTATTTGGTGGGGAGATATTAATATCCCTTTTGATGCGGATAAGTTCCAAAAATTATATGACAAGGTTACTAACTATTTATCTAACAAAGAGGTTTTTGTAAGAGATAGTTATGCCTGCGCAGACGAAGATTATAAATTAAATATTCGTGTTATTAACGAGTATCCATGGAGTAACATGTTTGCCTCAAATATGTTTTTACGCCCTACTGAGGAAGAATTGAAAGATTTTACTCCAGAATGGACTATTGTAAATGCGCCTGGTTTTATGGCAAATGCTGAAGAAGACGGAACACGCCAGCATAATTTTGCTATTCTAGATTTTACTAGAAAAATAGCTTTAATAGGAGGAACTGGTTATACAGGAGAGATTAAAAAAGGTATTTTCTCTGCGTTAAACTTTATATTACCAGTATTTAAAAATACATTGCCAATGCACTGTAGTGCAAATGTTGGTAAAGAAGGAGATACTGCTATTTTCTTTGGGTTGTCTGGAACAGGAAAAACAACGTTATCTACAGATCCAGATAGAAGCTTAATTGGTGACGATGAGCATGGTTGGACTAGTGAGAATACAGTATTTAATTTTGAAGGAGGTTGTTATGCTAAAGTAATTAACTTATCGGCAGAACAAGAGCCAGAAATATATGGAGCAATTAAAAGAGGTGCCATTCTTGAAAATGTAATCATGAATGATGCTAAAGAGGTGGATTTTGAAGATACCTCTATAACTCAAAATACAAGAGTAAGTTACCCAATTAACCATATAGAAAATATTAAAGTACCATCAATAGGAAAAAACCCAAAAAACATCTTCTTTTTAACAGCAGATGCTTTTGGTGTACTGCCTCCAATTTCTAAATTAACACCAGGTCAAGCGGCTTATCACTTTATCTCTGGATATACAGCTAAAGTAGCTGGAACCGAAGCTGGAATTACTGAGCCAGTACCAAGTTTCTCTGCATGTTTTGGAGCACCATTTATGCCATTACATCCTACTAAATATGCAGAAATGTTAAGCCAAAAAATGCAAGAAGCAGGCGTAACAGTTTGGTTAGTAAATACAGGATGGACAGGAGGTCCTTATGGCGTTGGTAGTAGAATGAAATTAAAGTACACACGTGCTATGATTACTGCGGCTATGGATGGCTCTTTAGAAGAAGCAAATAAAGGAAACTACCACATACACTCTGTATTTAAAGTAGAGCAACCTAGAACTTGCCCTAACGTACCAACAGAAGTATTAAGCCCAAGACAAACATGGAATGATGATGAAGGGTATTATAATACTGCAGATAAATTAGCAGTATCATTTAAAAATAACTTTAAACAATTTGAAGACAATGCTAATGCCGATATTTTAGCAGGAGCTCCAAATGTGAGGTCGTAATAAAGATTTCTTTATATATAAATAACAAACCCTTAAAGTATAGTAGCTCTAAGGGTTTGTTATTTAAATAAGTAAACAAAACGTTGTAAATGAGACTTTACTTTATATTAATAAGCTAAAGAATGCTTTATAGGTTATAACTGTTTGTATATTAAATAAAAAAGCTTCCCAATCGAGAAGCTTTTTTTAAGTATTAATATGTATCTAAGTTTATTTCTTATTTACAGATTCTATATATTTTTTTAAAGCCATAGACATCGATGGTGTTTCTGGTGTTGGTGCAGCAATATCTACACGTAATCCCTTAGCTTCAACAGCTTTTATTGTGGTGTTACCAAAAACAGCTATGCGTGTATCATTCTGTTGAAAATTAGGAAAATTATGAAATAAAGATTCTATACCAGATGGGCTAAAGAATACAAGAATATCATAAGTTACATTTTCTAAATCAGATAAATCGCTAATTACAGTTTTGTAAAAAACAGCTTCTCTCCAGTTAACCCCTAAATCGTTTAATATTTTAGGTACAGCTGGCTTTAATTTATCTGTAGCTGGTAGTAAAAACGATTCGTCTTTATATTTTTTAATAAGAGGCGATAACTCTGCAAAAGTACGTTTACCTACATAAATTTTACGCTTTCTGTAGACAACATATTTTTGTAAATAGTAAGCGACTGCTTCAGATTGACAGAAATATTTCATAGAATCTGGAACTTTAAAGCGCATTTCTTCTGCAACTCTAAAGAAATGATCTACAGCATTTCTACTAGTTAATATAATAGCAGTAAATTTAGATAAATCTATTTTTTGTTGTCTAATTTCTTTAGAAGGCACACCTTCTACATGAATGAAAGGGCGGAAGTCTATTTTTACTTTCTGTCTTTCTGAAAGATCAAAATAAGGAGAATTTTCTATTTTAGGTTCTGGCTGCGAGACTAAAATTGTTTTCACTTTCATACTTAATAGCTTTAATTTTTATACTCTTAAATGTTTGTAATTAACTTATACAAAATCACGTAAGGCGAAATTTCGAGTGCGCAAAGATACAAAATAAAATAAAAGAAATTATTATTAATTAGACTTTGATTGCGTTTAAAAAAAGAAAGCGCTCCAATACAATTAATAATTGCTAAAAAACCAAAGACAATTGTAAATGTAAGAGCATCAGGTTTTAAAGAGTAAATGAGGAATCCATTAATAGGAATTAGTAATAGACCTATATAATTCTTATAACTTATTTTTTGAAATAAATAATCGTTAATAATAGACTCCATGCTTAAAACACTACTAATTAAGCGTTCTAATAACACTTTTATTAAAATAAATAAAGCAATTGCAGCCCCTATTTTATATAATAATATATGGGAAGCATCAATAATGGTTTTACTTTTTGTGTAAAATTGATAGCTAAAAATAGATAAGCCTATAACAAGATTGCTAAATAATAATGCTTCAAAACCATCTAAAAACTTTTGATCTCTAGAATAGACTTTTAAGTATTTAAAATTAATAACAATAGATGCAAAATCATTAAACCGTTTTGGGTGTAGTAATTTTGCAGCGGCAACAAATAGTAAGCCAATTAGTATTAATATCGTGAAAATTTCGGTAGAAATGATATCTCTTAACATGTTTCAAAATTATTATATTTATTTAGAATTTGTTATAACTTTCTTTAGTTTTACTCTAAAATTATTATTCTAATAAGGTGGTATTGTTAATTTTTTTCTTTTAAAAGACTTATTAATATTAAGAAATATTTAAAAAACGTGTGTGTTAAAAAATGTACATTTGCTACAAAATAAAAATTATCAATGCCAGACGCAGTTGTAATTATTCCTACTTACAATGAAATTGAGAATATAGAAGCCATTATACAAGCGGTTTTTGCTCAAGAGAAAGCATTCGATGTGTTAATAGTAGACGACAATTCTCCAGATTTAACAGGAGAAAAAGTGAAAACACTTCAAAAAGAACATCCTAATCGTTTGTTTTTAGAATCTAGAAAAGAAAAGTCAGGACTAGGTACGGCGTATATTCATGGTTTTAAATGGTGTTTAAAAAGAGATTATAATTACATTTTTGAAATGGATGCCGATTTCTCTCATAATCCTAAAGATTTAGAACGGTTATATAAGGCTTGTGCAAACGAAGGAGCAGATGTTAGCATCGGTTCTAGGTATGTAAAAGGTGTAAATGTTGTAAATTGGCCCCTAGGTAGAGTTATTTTATCTTATGGTGCTTCAATTTATGTTCGGTTAATTACTGGTATGCGTATTCAAGACACTACAGCAGGGTTTGTATGTTATAAGAAAAGTGTTTTAGAAGCATTAAACCTTGATGAGATAAAGTTTGTAGGGTATGCTTTTCAGATAGAAATGAAATTTAAAGCGTATTTAAAACAATTTAAAATAGTAGAAGTTCCTGTGATTTTTACAGATAGAACTAAAGGACAATCTAAATTGAGCTCAGGAATTATTTCTGAAGCAATATTTGGAGTTATAACAATGAAATTTAAAAGTTTATTTAAAAAATAATCGAAAAATGAACCAAAGAATTACACTTATTAAAAATGCTAAAATAGTAAATGAAGGAACTATTTTTAATGGCGATATTTTAATAGAAGGAGATTATATAAAAGAAATTAGTGAGTCCATTAGTGCAAAATCTGCAGATGTTCATGTTTTTGATGCAGAAGGTAAATACGTAATTCCAGGTGCTATAGACGATCAAGTTCATTTTAGAGAACCTGGCTTAACGCATAAGGCAAATATAGAAACAGAATCTAGAGCAGCAGTTGCAGGTGGCATAACTTCCTTTATAGAAATGCCAAATACAAACCCACAAACAACAACAATAGAAAAGTTAAATGATAAGTTTGAGATTGCTAAAAACACAGCATATGCAAACTATTCATTTATGTTTGGAGGAACCAATGATAATTTAGAAGAGATTTTAAAAGTAGATGTGAAACAAGTTGCTGGGTTAAAATTATTTTTAGGCTCGTCTACAGGAAATATGCTTGTAGATAACCCAGAAGTGCTAGAAAAAATATTTTCTAGTACAGATTTGTTAATCTCTGTACATTGTGAAGATGAAGCGACCATTAGGGCTAATATGGAGATTTATAAAGAACGTTATGGAGATGATATTCCTGTAAATATGCACCCTATTATACGTAGTGAAGAAGCATGTTATATATCATCCTCTAAAGCTATAGAATTAGCAAAGAAAACAGGAGCTAGATTACACGTCTTTCATTTATCTACAGGAAAAGAAACAGCATTGTTTTCTAATAAAATACCTTTAAAAGATAAAAAAATTACGGCAGAAGTTTGTATACACCATTTATGGTTTAGTGATAAAGATTATGAAGAAAAAGGGACACATATAAAATGGAATCCCGCTGTAAAAACAGAAAAAGATAGAGAACAGCTTTTAAAAGCGTTATTAAATGATAGAATAGATGTTATTGCAACAGATCATGCACCGCACACATTAGAAGAAAAAAACAATGTATATACTAAAGCCCCTTCAGGAGGGCCTTTGGTACAACACGCCTTACCTGCGTTGTTAGAAATGCATCATAAAGGATTAATTTCTATAGAGAAAATAGTAGAAAAAATGTGCCATAATCCTGCTATATTATTTCAAATAGAAAAACGTGGTTATATAAAAGAGGGGTACTATGCAGATTTGGTTATTGTAGATTTAAATAATCCATGGACAGTAACTAAAGAAAATATTTTATATAAATGTGGTTGGTCTCCTTTTGAAGGAACAACCTTTAAATCTAGAATTTCTCATACGTTTGTAAATGGAGGTTTAGCATATAAAAACTTTAAGTTTTACGATACTAAATATGCAAAACAACTAACTTTTAATAGAGAATAGAGCTAAATTATAATCGAGTAGTTTATTTGTAGAGACATGAAAACAAAAGGAATTTTATACTTACTAGCATTGCTATTATTAAATGCTTGCTACAAAGTGCAGCCGCCAGAGAAACCAGAACGATTATTATCTGAGGATGAAATGGTCGCTGTTTTGGTAGATATGGCTATTGTTTCCTCTGCAAAAGGAGTAAATAAAAAACGATTTGAAAATAATGGTATTATACCCGATGAATATATCTACAAGAAAAATAATATAGATAGTTTACTATTTGTACAAAATAATGAATACTATTCTTTTAATATTAAAAAGTACGAAAGTATATACATAAGAGTAAAAGATAGTTTAACTAAATTAAGAGATAAATATAAACTTATAGAAGAAGCTGAAAAAAAAGCTAAAGACGACTCGGTTAAAGCAGCAAGAAAAAAAGCCTCTGTAAAATTACAGAATAACACTGTAAATAAAGGTGTTATTAAAAATAAAAAATCTAGAGTTAAGCCAGTGCCAAAAGAGCCTAAATAAAAAGCCTAGTTAATATCCTTTAAATAGAAATCACAAACTTTTTTTATTGTGTAGTTTAAAGGCTTAGACTTAATATCTATATACGATTTAAGTTTAGAGTTGTCATAAACGGTAGTTGTGGATAAAGATTTTACAAGTTGCTTAGTTAACTTCCTTCGCTTGCCTGTTAGTTTATGTTTTAACCAATCTAATCTCCAGCCTATTTGTAGTAAGCTATTTGTAGCTTCTTTTTTAGGTGGTTCTACTTGTAGATTATTTGCACAGGTTGTTAAAAACTGCTTGTAGCTCCATGTGTTAGAAACTAATATAAAACGTTCGTTTTTTATATTACTATTCATTAACTCTACCATACTATCTATAACATTATAAATACCAACAAAACCAGAGCTTCCAGAAGTGTAATACTTTAAGCCTTTGTGTACCGTTGTAATTAAAGAACCGCTTCCGTATTTCCATATACCAGGGCCAATAATTACACCTGGGTTAACAATAACAGCATTAACACCTTCTTGGGTTCCTCTCCATACTTCTAGTTCCGCACCATATTTACTAATGGCATACACATCATGTTCAGCCTCGTTATTCCATTCAGAGGTCTCAGATATAGGAGTGTTATTTATGGATTGCCCTAAAGCAGCAATAGAACTTACATAACATAGTTTCTTTATATTATTACTAATACACAGGTTAACAATTGTTGCAGTGCCTTCAATATTAGTTTTTTGTAAAAGATCAAATTTGTTTGGCTCAAAAGAGACTAAAGCAGCACAATGGTAAACATGAGTAATGTCTTTAAATGCATCTGTAAGTGCGGGGATGTCATTTAAATTTGCTTTAACCCATTCTATACTATTAAAAAGAGAAGTCACATCTTTAGAATAATAAGAAAAAATACGCTTTACAGTTTTAAATGTTTTCTCATTTCGGTATATAGCCCTAACCTGTTGTTTTTCGCTAGCTAGGCGATATAATAAATGAGCACCAACTAATCCTGTTCCTCCAGTTACTAAAATCATAGTACTAAAGTAAAGAATTATTCAATATTGCTTACTAGTTATGCATTGATTTTTATCTTTGCTATTGTTAAAATAAAATTAAGCAAGATGGCTAATAAATTTGTAGAAGAATTACGTTGGAGAGGAATGGTACACGATATCATGCCAGGAACAGAAGAACAATTAAATAAAGAGATGACAACAGCCTATATTGGCTTTGATCCTACATCCGATTCTTTACATATTGGAAGCCTAGTGCCAATAATTTTATTAGTTCACTTAGAAAAAGCTGGGCATAAACCAATTGCTTTGGTTGGTGGAGCTACTGGAATGATTGGAGACCCTTCTGGAAAGAGTGATGAACGTAATTTATTAGATGAAGCGACTTTGGCTCATAATGTAGCGGGAATAAAAAATGTTTTATCTCGTTTTTTAGACTTTAATTCTTCTAATGAAAATGCGCCTGTATTAGTTAATAATTACGATTGGATGAAAGGTTTTTCTTTTATCGATTTTGCGCGTGATGTAGGTAAGCGTATTACAGTAAATTACATGATGGCAAAAGATTCTGTAAAGAAGCGTTTATCTGGAGAAGAAGGCAATGTAGGAATGTCGTTTACAGAGTTTACATACCAATTAATACAAGGCTACGATTTTTACCATTTACACAAAGCCATGAGTTGTAAATTACAAATGGGAGGAAGCGACCAGTGGGGTAATATTACTACAGGAACTGAGTTGGTAAGGCGAATGAATGTAGGAGACGATACTGCAAAGGCGTACGCGATGACTTGCCCATTAATAACTAAAGCAGATGGCTCTAAGTTTGGTAAAAGTGAAGGCGGAAATGTTTGGTTAGATGCAGATAAAACATCAGTTTACAAATTCTACCAATTTTGGTTGAATACAACTGATACAGATGCAGAAAAATATATAAAAATCTTTACATTTTTAGATAAAGACACTATAGATGCTTTAATAGCAGAACATAATGAAACGCCTCATTTACGTATACTACAAAAACGTTTAGCAGAAGAAGTAACGACGTTTGTACATTCTAAAAACGATTTTGAGAACGCTAAGAAAGCATCAGGTATTTTATTTAGTAAAACTTTTAATGAAGACATTAGAACACTAGATGAAAACTTGTTTTTAGATGTTTTTGAAGGAGTGCCACAAGCAGAAATAACAACAGCAGATTTAGAAGAAGGTTTAGATATGATTGCTGCGCTTGCTGCAAAAACTAACTTTTTAGCAAGTAATGGAGAAGCACGTCGGGCATTAAAAGAAAATGCAGTATCTGTAAATAAGAATAAAGTAAAAGAAGACTATAAAATTACTTCTTCCGATTTAATACACGATAAATACGTGGTGCTAAATAAGGGGAAACGTAATACTTACATCTTAAGAGTTGTTTAAGTTCTTTAATGAATAAGAACATCATTATTATATTAATAACCATTTTTTCATTGCCAGTTTTAGGTCAAGAAAAATGTGAAAATTTTAAAGTAGGTACTTTTAAATTTTTAGATAAGGATTATGAGGATTTAGTTGTTGTTAGAAATGATTCTGTAGAGATTAGCACTTATAAGTCTTTTAAGTGTAGCTATACAAGCAAAGTTGAATGGTTAACAGATTGTAAATATAGAACAACTATTTATAAGGTTGATAATGCCGAACATAAAATTTTAATTGGACAAGTGTTTACTATAGAAATATCTGAGATTTCAAGTAATAAAATAGTCTGTAAACATATTAATGAAATTTCTAATGCTATTGTAGAAAAAGTTATGATAAAAATAGACTAAAAATCGAGAAGCCTGAATGCTGAGAGGCAATCAGGCTTCTAAAAAATTAGTCAACCAACTAAAACTAATTTTTCTTTCTCATAACACTATATAAACTTTAATCAATCAATTTTTTTTATAGTGTCCCAATTTTGGTCGGCTTTTTTTTGCAAACCTTTCAAAATATTTTTTTGCCATAGTTTTAAAGTGTTATTTCCCCAAGAATTATAGAATAAATAGAGTTTATTATCTCTAATCTCAAAGGTTTTTGGGTTTACAGAAACTTTTTTGTTTTTTTCTGCAATAGCATAAGCACAATATCCACCATATTGGGGTAAGTATTGTTTAGGATTCTTTAAAAATAAATCTAAATGTTTTTGAGAAGCAAACATAAAACGAGCACCATCATAAGATGTAGTGTATAATTTATCTCCTTTTTCGGCTTTATTTTCAAAATAAGAGACTAAATCATAGCCTTCTATAGCATATCCTTTTTTTGTGTAATAATCGTTTTGAGCTTGTGCAGCAATAGCTCCGAGGATTAAGAGTAGTATTAAACTTATTTTTTTAAACTGTAGCATGTGTTTTTCTATACGCGGTTACTAGCAGTAAGTCGTATATGTTATCGAAATATTACAAAATTAATTAAGTGCTATGCTTAGAATATAATCTTATACTGGATTATAATACCATCAAATTACAACCTCTAATATCGCTAGTGTCAAAACGTCCAATAATTTCAAAACTATTGTCTCTATGTATTCTTCCTAAATCTTGTGTTGCTATAAAGGAACAAGAGTTAACGTTAGCTAGATCTATAACATTAATACCGCCAGTTTTATTAGTAGTTTGAATATTCAAGGCATCTTCTGGATCTCTTGTTAGAACTTGCATCCAATTGGGGCAATTAAAAATACCATTACCTTTAGAGTAAGCTTGACTTAACAATTCTGTCATGCCATATTCGCTATGTATATGCGGTACACCAAAACCAGTTTTTAAAATAAGGTGTAACTCTTCTCTAATTAACTCTTTGCGTCTACCTTTCATGCCTCCCGTTTCCATAATTATTGTGTTATGGAGGTTAAATGTATAAGATTCTACTAGATCTAAAAGAGCAAAAGAAACACCAATTAACAGTACTTTTTTACCTTCGTTATCTAATCGCTTTAAGGTGTTGCTTAACGCTATTAAATTATCTAGATAAAACCCGCTTTCGGGATGTTGAGATTGCTTTATCATGGAATCTACCATATAGATTAAAGAGGACCCTTCTCGCTCTAAATAACTAGGTAATAATGCTAGTATAACATAATCTTCAATAGCTCCATAAGTATCTTCAAAGCCTTTAGTAAAGCTTTTTTCGTAAATAGATAAATCAGTAATATTATGCTTGCTTGTTATACTTCCTGTAGTTCCGCTACTTGAAAATATTTTTTTTATAGTATTTTTTGAGTCACTTAAAACTGTATGTGATTTAAAAAATTGAATAGGTAAAAACGGAATCTCTTCTACAGACTTAACATCGCTTGGATGCTTGTATAATAAATCGCAAAAAGAACGGTATACCAAATTGTTTTCGAATTGGTATCGAAAAACCTCGAGAGCTAAACTTGTAAACTCAGCTTCTGTTTTAATATTAAAAATACGATTAGGGTCTACCATTGAGAATTATTACCAAGCAAAAATAAATAAAAAAAAGAGCGTTACCACAAGATAACGCTCCTTTTAAAAGTGAAAAGCTAAAGCTTACTCAATAACTAATTTCTTAGTGATGGTAGCTTCGTTTTGATTTAGTTTTAAAATGTAAATTCCAGCTTTTAGGTTAGATACATTTAAAGTATTATTTTGTATTGTTTTAGAAATAACTTCTTTTCCTAAAATATCGAATACTACAACGTTAACAGGTGCATTAGTTGTTGTTGTAATGTTTACAAATCCTGTATTTGTTGGGTTAGGATACACAGAGAAGTTAACATTATTAAATTGTTCTACAGAAAGTGTAGTACCATCGTTTCTTTCTCCAGGAGAAAATAATACAGGGTTAGACATTATAGCTGTGTGCTGTACAAATGCTCCAGTAAAATCTGGTTCACGTGCTATAGATTGATTGTTTCCTGCTCCAGTATATACTTCTTGTGTTACAGTAAGCCCCATATCGTCTTTTAAAGTAATAGTATCTCCACCATTATTTAAACCTACACTATTAGTACTTGCTGTTTGTACAAGAGATGTAAATCCTGTTGGAGTACCACCACCAAATACTGTTATAAATCCATTTCCTGGAATAGTAGTTCCGGCAGGGAAAACGTGTCTGTCTGAAGCAGCGTCAGAAAGCACATAACCGTCCATTACAATTGGGCTAGAACTTGTATTGTATATTTCTACAAATTCATCATCTCCAGTATCTACAACACCGTCGCCATTAGCATCTCCATTAGTAGCATCTGGATCTGCATGAATTTCGTTTATTATTAAGAATGTAGGGTCACATTGAGCTCCAGCTATTGTTCCAGAAACAGTAGTGCCATCACAATCTCCACCATTTATTGTAAGGTTCCAAGCGTCACCTTCAGATAAACCAGAAAGTGTAATTGTTCCATCTGCAGTAGTTGCAGGGTCGTCTCCTCCAATCGTTCCCATAGTTGTAGTAGTGATAGAAGTAATTGTGTTCTCACTACCAGTGTAAGGAATCTCTACAGTTACTTGGTCGTTATTAGAACCAGCAGTATTTGTTGCACAAGTGTAATTTTCTGTTTGTAAAATTAAATCACAAACCGCACAGTTAGAGGTTGGCCTTATACCTAATGTTGGGCAAGTTCCAAATGCATCTAAAGAAACATTAGATAAGTTCCATCCAGAAAAACCTCCAGTACCATCGTCTAAATATTGAACACCAATAAATACGTCTGTACCTGTAGCAGCAGCAAAGTCTACATCATAAGATCCAGCATCTGTAATTGTTTGTGCAGTTGTCCAAGATGTTGTAGATGGACATCCGCTGTAAGAATTTGTGTAGGTGAAAACAAGGTCAGTTACACCGAAGCTCTCAGTTGCATCAAAAGATAATACTAGGTCTGTAACTCCTGTCATATCAAGAGGGCCAAAAATCATCCAAGTTTCAATAGGGTCAGTACAACCAGAACCACAAAAACCATTCATACTATATGTTCCAGAAGATAAAGTCCATTCATCTGTTTGAGAGTTTGGTGTTACGGTAACTAATTCAAAAGTCTCCATACCATTACTTAAATCGAAACATGTATTAGGAACAGGATCGCATTCTGCAGCAGGAACTGTTCCTGAAACATTAAAAGTATCGCAATCACCTCCATTTAACACAACATCCCAGCTATCACCTTCGTTAAGTCCTGTAATAGTAATGGTTCCATTTGCAACAGAAGCAGGATTGTCTCCTCCAATTACGCCACCCATACTAGTAGTCGTTACAGATGTAATACCCATATCTGAACCTGTGTAAGGTACATTTACAGTAACAGAGTCATTATTATCTCCTACAGTAGCAGAGTTACAAGTATATGTTGCCGTTTGAAGAGTAACACCACAAGAAGTAGCAAAATTAGTCCAAACAACATTATCAATAACAACTTGTCCATCACTATTGTTCACATTAATAAACTTAATTACAATGTTTCCAGGTTGGTTAACTGTAAATACAGGAGAATTTTTAACTACATTTTGCTCAGATGTAGTCGTTACGTTTCCTACAACAACATCATTCACTAAAACATTAAGGTTAACATTTGTTCCAAATGCTTGCATGTAATCAAATGAAATTGTCCCTAATCCACCAGCTATAGTTCCTGAATTAAATTCAGACTGTGGACTTCTATTTCTTCCAATCATAATAGACTGGTCAGTTATCTGTAAATCTCCTCTACATTGTGTATGGGACCATGTAGAACCATCTTGCCCAGTAAATGTACCATTAACATAAGATGTATTGGTAGATGGGAAATTGGCAAAAGTTTCATTACCTTGACTAAAAGCAAAGCAAGTAGTTAAAAAGGTAATTAAAAAGTAAAGTTTTTTCATAATGTTCTTATTAAATTGTCTACAAATATACAAAGAAATAAATGTTTACAATTTGTATCTTACCTGTAAAACACTACTTTTAACTATAATGTAACAGATGTTTAATATACAAAGAGGTAATAATAAGGTTGAATATAAGATCTGTTAAATTAATGGTTAAAGTATGTTACTTTATTGTTATTAATTTTTGAAATGTTATTTTTATACCTAATAGTTTTATCTTTACTGAACTAAAAATTAAACTAGTTTTTAATGAATAATAGTAATATTAAAATATTGTTGGTAGACGATGAACCAGATATTTTAGAAATAGTAGGATATAATTTATCTAACGAAGGGTATGAAGTTATTACTGCCGAAAATGGATTTGAAGGTGTTAAGAAAGCTAAAAAAGAGCAGCCTCAACTTATCATTTTAGATGTAATGATGCCAGAAATGGATGGCATAGAAGCCTGTGAAAATATTAGAAAAATACCTGAATTAAAAGATACTATAATTACCTTTCTAACAGCCAGAGGTGAAGATTATTCTCAAGTAGCTGGGTTTGATGCTGGAGCAGATGATTATATAACTAAACCTATTAAACCAAAAGTATTAGTAAGTAAAGTAAAAGCCCTTTTAAGACGTTTAAAAAAGGAAGAGGCTACTGGAACTCTAATAAAATTAGGTGATTTGGTTATTAATAGAGATGAATACAAAATATTATTAAAAGATAAAGAAATTCTTTTACCAAGAAAAGAATTCGAATTACTGTCATTATTAGCGTCAAAACCAGGAAAAGTATTTAAAAGAGAAGATATTTTAGATAAAGTATGGGGGAATGAAGTTGTTGTTGGCGGACGAACAATAGATGTACACATTAGAAAATTAAGAGAAAAAATTGGAGACAATTGTTTTAAAACAGTTAAAGGTGTCGGTTATAAATTTGTAGAATAATGCAAATAAAAAAGTCTTATAAATTTGCGTTTAAAACATCTTTAGTTATTACAATAGTATTAACACTCTTTATGGGTGTTTTTTTATACATTGGTGTAAACTTCAACTTACCTACATTATTATATTTAATCATATTTGCTGTATCGTGCTATATCATTTCATTTTTCGTAATACAGTATAGAGTGCAAAACTTTATTTATAAGCGTGTAAAAAAAATATATGACGATTTAAAACTTTTAGAAAGCGCTAGCTTTACTAGAGACCGTATAACAACCAATATGGAAACGCTTACCGAAGAAATTGATAAATATGCTAGAGATAGAAAAATTGAAATAGAAACATTAAAAGTTAGAGAAGAATATAGAAAAGAGTTTTTAGGAAACGTTTCTCACGAATTAAAAACACCATTATTTACAGTACAAGGCTATATAGAAACCTTATTAGATGGCGCAGCAGATAATGAAAAAATAAGAGATAAATATCTAGATAGAGCCAATAAAGGAGTAGAACGCCTTATTTACATTGTAAAAGATTTAGATATGATAACTAAACTTGAAGCTGGTGATTTAAGTTTAGAAATTGAAGTTTTTGACATTGTAGAACTTATAAAAAGTGTCTATGAAATGTTAGAGATGAAAGCCTCAAAAAAGAAAATGTCTTTAGTGTTTGATGTAGATTATGATACTCAAATATTAGTGAAGGCAGATAAAGAAAGAGTTAGGCAAGTACTTACTAATTTAATAGTGAATTCAATAAAATACGGAATAGAAAAAGGAACAACAGAGGTTAGTATAGAAAACTTAATTAAAAATAAAGTTATAGTTAGAGTTACAGATAATGGAGAAGGAATTACTTCAGAAAACATACCACGTTTGTTTGAGCGTTTTTACCGTGTAGATAAAAGCCGTTCTAGAGAAGTTGGAGGTTCTGGTTTAGGGCTATCTATAGTAAAGCATATAATAGAAGCTCACGATGAGAAAATATATGTAGAAAGCGAAATAGGAGTAGGTAGTGAGTTCTCTTTTACTCTAGAAAAGCCTGAATAACGCCTCGAAATTAGGAGATTCATGAGTTATATTTAAACCTTTATAATCTTCAATTTGGTTTAATAACTCAGTTTTAAACTCATCTTGAGAGCAAGTGGGAACAAGTTTTAATTCGTTTAGCATTTTAGCAAGATATTCTTGTTCGAATTGGCCAGGTGTAGGAATAAAAAAAGCGCTCTTACCAATTTTTGCTAAATCCATAACTGTAGTGTAACCAGAGCGAGATAATATAACTTCACTAGTATTTATAGCAAAACATAAATCATCACTTTTCATAAAGTTGTATATGGTAAAATTATCAACTTGAGAGACAGATACTTTATTTTCAATAACCCCCCTAACAAATAAAATATTTCCATTGTATGTTTTAAGCTCATTCAGGAGCTTTTCTTCTAACAAAGTACGTTGAGGCTCTGGACCAGATAATAAAACCATCAATTTATAATTGTACGGCTGTTTATCTTTTTTAAAACGGCTTAACGGGCCAAGGTATTTTATAGGTAAGCTGCTATTAGTCGTATGACCTAGTTTTCCACTTAAATTAGGAGAGAATTCATTGTCAGGAACCCAACATTCATTAAATTTTTTAATAATATTTTGGTGTATTTTAGTACTCAGCCAAGTAGTGCTACCACTTAAAACATTTAATTGGTGTGTAATAAATACACTAGGTACAGTTTTTGAGCAAACCCCTAATCTGTTATCAGAAATAATACCATCAATAGTATACTTTTTTAATAAGACTTCGGTTGCTTTTTTTTCTTCATTAATAGCATTAAGTAATTTAGGGGAATCCATTAAAAGCTTCCATTTAAATAATCTAGCTTTTTTAGAATAAGTAACATTATATGGGGGTAATTCATCAAAAATTAAATTAGGAAATTCTTTTTTAAGCAAATTCAAAGCAACTCCATCACTAGCAATAATAGGAGTGTAATTATGCTGTAAAAGGGCATTTATAATAGGTATGCACCTTGTGGCATGACCTAACCCCCAATTTAAAGGAGCAACTAAAATTCTTTTTTTCATTATATTTTAACAATACCTTTATACAATAGCACAATTTAAAACTTATATAAAATCAAAGATAAAGATAATAGCGAACAATTATATTTCCTTAATTTTGCCAAAACATTAAGTTATTGTGGGAAGTAAAAATAAACTCAAAAGATTTAACGAAAACGAAACGTTCGAAAACGTTTTTCAGCCAAGTAGAGAGGAGTTAGTAGAAGGAAACTACAAACAAAAAGGAAACTGGGGTAAAACGTTCTTTAAAAACGATAACCCTATAGTTCTAGAATTAGGATGTGGAAAAGGGGAATATTCTGTAGAGTTAGCAAAGCGTAACCCTAATGTAAACTATATAGGAGTAGACATTAAAGGAGCCAGATTTTGGAGAGGAGCCAAAACAGCTATAGAAGAGAATATATCTAATGTTGCTTTTTTAAGAACACAAATAGAATTAATAGACCATGCTTTTGCAGAAAATGAAGTAGACGAAATTTGGATTACCTTTCCAGATCCACAAATAAAATACAAGAGAACAAAGCATAGAATGACTAATGCTACATTTTTAGCACGATATAAAACTATTTTAAAACCTAATGGATTAATGCACTTAAAAACAGATAGCGAGTTTATGCATGGGTATACATTAGGTTTATTGCATGGGGCTGGACATGAGGTGATTTATGCAAACCATAATGTATACAAACAAGAAGGAAGTCCGGAAGAAGTAACAAGTATACAAACATATTACGAAAGCCAATACTTAGAACAAAACAAACCAATTACGTATATTAGATTTAAAATTAAGTAAACTTGAGTATTTCATTTATCTTTCTTTTGGGGTTTGTTATAGCATTAGTAGGTGTTATACCTCCAGGCTTATTAAATATGACTGCTGCAAAAGTTAGTATAAAAGATGGGCATACAAGAGGTTTAGTCTTTTCTGCAGGAGTATGTATTGTTGTTATTGTTCAAACTATAATAGCCTTAGAATTTGCTAGATATTTAAGCCGTAATCCAGACGTAGTAGATATTTTGCAGCGAGTGGCCTTTGTTATATTTGTTCTAATAACTATCTATTTTTTAGTGCTAGCAAAAAAGAAGGACAGTAGACCAAATGTAGAGACTACGCTAAAAAGTAAAAAAAGCAGATTCTTTCAAGGAATATTTTTATCAAGTTTAAATATTTTACCAATACCATATCAAGCCTATATGAGTATTACATTAGCATCTTTTGGTTGGCTAGCTTTCGATACAACAAGTGTCTGTTCGTATGTAGCAGGAGCAGCAATGGGTACCTTTGTAATGCTCTATGTTTATGTGTTTTTCTTTGAAAAAATAAAGAGTAAAAAAATAAAATCTCAAAAAAATATGAACTATAGTATAGGCATAATTACTGCTATTATCTCTATTGTTACTTTAGTGAATATTATAAAAGAATGGTAGTGTCATGAAACCAGAGACTTTAAATTTTTTCGATAAAGTATATGAGGTTGCCCGTTTAATTCCTTATGGAAGAGTAACCAGTTATGGGGCTATTGGAAATTACTTAGGAGCGCCACGAAGTGCAAGAATGGTTGGCTATGCTATGAATGGTTCTTCTGGAAAAGATGTACCAGCACATCGAGTAGTAAACAGAAAAGGGTTGTTAACAGGTAAGCACCATTTTGAAGGCACAAACCTTATGCAACAACTTTTGGAAAGTGAAGGCGTTAAGGTTGTAGATAACCAAATACAAGATTTAGAAAGCATCTATTGGGACCCTGCAAAAGAGTTGTAAAGCTTTCGGATTTTATCCTTTTTGGTTTGTGTATTTAAATCTATAAATTTCAATTATTGTACTATAAAAAAACTTCAAACTATAGGCTTCATTCTTCGGGCTATATGTAGTATATTTGCACTTTAGAATAAGTCTAAATTAGTGAAAATTAGTTTTGTAGATGTATAATTGTACAAGATTAAGATATTAATAATTAAAAGTCCTTATTGCTTAAGGAAATAAGTATGAAGCTTAATAAAGAAGATATATTAAAGGCGTTAGAAACTATAACTGTTCCAGGCGAGGGGCAGAATATGGTAGAAAGCGGAGCTGTGAAAAATGTAGTAACGTTTGCAGATGAGGTTATTGTAGATGTAACTATAACAAACCCAGCCTTACAAGCACGTAAAAAAACAGAAGTAGAAATACTTAGAGTAATACACGAAAAAGTATACGCAAAAGCGCAAGTAAAAGTAAATTTAAAAGTTGAAGCACCAGCTAAACCAGCAACTACAGAAATAAAAGGGAAGGCAATTCCAGGAATTAAAAACATAGTAGCAGTAGCCTCAGGAAAAGGAGGTGTAGGTAAATCTACAGTAACAGCAAATTTAGCAGTTACATTAGCTAAAATGGGATTTAAAGTAGGAGTCTTAGATGCTGATATTTATGGGCCATCTATGCCAATAATGTTAGACGTAGAATTAGAACGCCCTTTATCTGTAACAGTAGATGGAAAGTCTAAAATGAAACCAGTAGAAAACTATGGAATAAAAATATTATCTATAGGCTTTTTTACTAAACCAGACCAAGCAGTAATTTGGAGAGGTCCAATGGCAGCCAAAGCATTAAACCAAATGATTTTTGATGCTGCATGGGGCGAATTAGATTTCTTATTATTAGATCTTCCTCCTGGAACAGGAGATATACATTTAAGCATCATGCAGTCATTGCCAATTACTGGAGCAGTTGTCGTAAGTACACCACAAAATGTAGCTTTAGCAGATGCAAAAAAGGGAGTTGCAATGTTTCAGCAAGACAGTATTAATGTACCAGTATTAGGTATTATAGAAAACATGGCGTATTTTACACCAGCTGAATTACCTAATAATAAATATTATATCTTTGGTAAGGAAGGCGCTAAAAACTTGTCTGAAGACTTGCAAGTACCACTTTTAGGCGAAATACCATTAGTGCAAAGTATTCGCGAAGCTGGAGATGTAGGTAGGCCAGCAGCATTACAAACAGCAACGCCTTTAGAGAAAGCATTTGAAAAGTTGACTCAAAATGTCGTTCAAGAGGTTGTAAATAGAAATACAGATTTGCCACCAACAGAAGCAATAAAAATTACAACAATGGCTGGATGTTCAGCAGTTAAAAAGTAACAGATGACAACAGAAGAATTAAAACTCAATGTAGAAAAAGCACTAGCAGAAATTCGTCCATTCTTACAAAGTGACGGAGGAGATATTTCATTGTTATCTATAGAAGACGGTAAGTTAGTTAAAGTACAATTACAAGGAGCATGTGTAGGCTGTAGTGTCAACCAAATGACATTAAAATCTGGAGTTGAAATGACTATAAAAAAGTATGCACCTCAAATTGAACAAGTCATAAATATTGAGTCTTAAATAGTGACTTTTGTCATATAATGTCATTCCTTTTCATATTATTTTTACTCTCCGATATCAAAACTCATGATTACAACAGATATACTTATAATTGGGGCTGGGCCTACTGGTCTATTTACCGTTTTTGAGGCTGGTTTACTTAAGTTAAAATGTCATTTAATTGATGCTCTGCCGCAACCTGGTGGACAGTGTTCCGAAATATATCCTAAAAAACCTATTTATGATATTCCTGCATATCCAGAAATTTTAGCGGGAGATCTTACAGATAAATTACTAGAACAATGCAAGCAATTCGATCCAGGGTTTACGTTAGGTGAGCGTGCAGATACTATAGAAAAACAAGATGATGGAACCTTTGTTGTTACAACAAATAAAGGCACTAAACATCAAGCGCCTGTAGTTGCAATTGCTGGAGGTTTGGGGAGTTTTGAACCTAGAAAACCATTAATTCATAATATTGCAAATTTCGAGGACCGTGGTGTTGAATATATTATTAAAGACCCTGAGGTTTATAGAAACAAAAAAGTAGTTATTGCTGGTGGAGGCGACTCTGCTTTAGACTGGAGTATTTTTTTAAGTGACGTTGCTTCAGAAGTAACGTTAATTCATAGAAGGAATGAGTTTAGAGGGCATTTAGATTCTGTTGAAAAAGTACAAGAATTAAAAAATGCAAGTAAAATAAATTTAATAACTCCCGCAGAAGTTATTGGTATTTTAGGAGATGATAAAGTTGCTGGTGTGGTAGTAAAACAATCACAACACATAGAAAAAGAATTTGAAATAGAATGCGATCATTTTATTCCTTTATTTGGACTATCTCCTAAACTAGGCCCTATTGCAAATTGGGGGTTAGAGATTGAAAAAAATGCAATTAAGGTAAATAATGCGTTAGATTACCAAACAAATGTACCTGGTATTTTTGCTATAGGAGATGTTAATACTTATCCTGGAAAGCTAAAATTAATTCTTTGTGGCTTTCATGAAGCTACAATAATGTGTCAAGCTGCATATAAAATAATAAACCCAGGGAAACGTTACGTAATGAAATATACAACTGTAGCTGGAGTAGATGGTTTTGATGGGACTAGAAAAGAAGCTCCAAAAGCGGTTGTTAAGAAGATAGAGTAAGAGATGGAACAAGATATAAACATAACAATAACTGACCGAGAAGGTACAATTCATAAAATAGAAGCCCCAACAGATATGGCTATGAATCTTATGGAGGTTATTCGTTCTTATGAGTTAGCACCAGAAGGAACAATTGGTGTTTGTGGTGGCATGGCTATGTGCGCCTCTTGCCAATGTTATGTGTTAAGTGAAACTGAATTACCAGAAATGCAAGATGATGAAGAGGCTATGCTCTCTGAAGCATTTTATGTAAAAGAAAACTCACGTTTAGGTTGCCAAATACAAATGACACCTGAAATGGAAGGTCTACAAGTAGAATTAGCTCCAGAATCTTAATAAATAGTTTTTGTATTAATAATTTACTGTTAAACAGTGTCTTATGGGTTATCTCATATAAAAGATAAATGCATAAACTAATTGTAATAAATAATAATTTTCTCTTTTTTAAAACCCCTAAACCTTTTTTTTCGTAGGTAGTTCTAAAAAAGAACTATATATGGCAATTTTCAAAATTTTTTCCTTTAAATCTAAATGGCACAAAGTTTTAATTGAATTAAATAAAAAAGTCGAATTTATAAGTCCTAACTATGAATCTAGAGTGGAGTGCTTAAAAGTAATTAATAGTATTAGGCGAAATTCTACAATAAAAAAAGCATACGAAATACAAGAGTTAGACTGCGGTAGTTGGTGTTTTATTTTAAAAGATATAACTAGAAATGTACCAATAGGGCGCAGTAGCGAAACTTATATTGATAGAGTTGTTGTAGAAGAAAAAACAAAACTAATGAGAAAATATGCAGCTAATGCTAAAATAGATAATACGGTTTATAAGCTGTAATGATTAGGACCTCTTGTAATGCAATAATTTGGTAGGCCCTTCTAGCAATACTCTAATAATGCGTAACGTACCATCTTCTTGAGTTGCTATAGTCCATTTAATTAGAGAAATAGCGTCATTTTCAATTTCTAGTCCCGTAATACTTCTAGGGTGTACGCAACTTCCATCGTTAAAAAAGGCGATGTCATTAGGCTCTGGAAAGCGTGGTCTATGAGTATGGCCAACAATAGTCATTAAGTTATTATTCTCAGAGATCCATTTTTTGGTTTTGCGTTCAACCTTAATTAATTCTTTATAGTTTTTTGCGGGACTTGTTGGATCTGCAATACCCATAACATTAAGTGGTTTCCAAAGTACGCGAACCATAAATCGGCTCCATTTCCAAAATAAATAATTCCACCAATCGGCTTGATGTCCGTGCGTTAAAAACAGTTCTTGATTATTTGTTGTGTGTTTTAAAATTATAGCTTCATGGTATTTAATATTGCAAAACAAATCAACATCCTCACCTGTTTTTGGATCGAAATATGTAGATAAGTGTTTGTCTACATATTTTGGATTACGGTATACCATATCATGGTTTCCCCAAATCATATGTAATTTGCCTGCTTCATGAAAACGTTTCATTAATAGATAGACATCTTTATGAGCATGTAAAATGGATTCAAAATTTATATTTTCCCACAACTCATCTCCATCACCTAATTCACAATACTCAAACCCTTCATTAAAATAATGCTTTAATGCATGGTAATAGATGTTACGATTATTGGCAAAATCGTCTGCAAAACTATTATCTCCACGATGGCAATCGCTAAATAGAATAAATTTAGAGTTCTCATTAAAAGGAACAATGTGAGCATTTTTATAAGCGTGATCTAATCTTTTTTTAGCTGAAAACATATAGTAAAAGTAAAGAAAAAGACTTGAAAAAGAGAATTATAAAGTTCAATTTAAATAGTAGTCAAATCCATTTGCATAATATGATCATTAATAGCATTCCAAAGTGATACTCGTTTTTGTAAAGCCTTTGTAGAAATGGTTTCAACTTCTTCCCATTTTTTAGAATCATTTTCGCATAACTCATTAATCATTTGCATTGCCATAGGGCCATGCTCATCTGCATCTAGTTCTATATGTCTTTCAAAATAATAGACCAGTTTACTTAAGTTTTTTTCGGGAAAGTTAGTTTGAAGTTCTTTAAGGAGCTTTGTAAACATTTTTGGTATTAAATCCTCTCTTCCAAAAGTAAAGGCAGCAGCAATTTCATGAGGTTTACCATAAAAAGCGATATTAAAAGTAAAGTTTAAAAATGTTACAATACCTTCAGGTAAATTACTGTTGGTAATAGCTGTAAACACATTTTTAGTACTATCAATAGTATTTAATAAATCATTAATAGGTGCTGTGTTTGCTCTTGTAGCTTCCATGGCCTCAAGATACATTTCAAAATGACTTTGCCTTTCTCCGTTTATACTTATATCTGTTTCTTCTGCAACAACAATTTCATTAATTAAATACCTAGTAGAAGGAGAACCAATAGGTGTCCAAGGAATACTTGTACAGGTTAACTTATTTTGAAGTGATTTTAGAAGAGACATAAAATCCCATACAGCAAACACATGATATTCTAAAAATAGATTTAACTGCTCTACTGTTTTTATATTTTTATAAAGTGGGTGATTTAATAATTGCGCCTTGTAAGGAGCAATACTTTTATTTATGTAATCGGGAGTCATTTCAATTTTTGTAAAATAAAAATGCATTCCAATTAAGAAATGCATTTATTGAGTTATAGTTATTTAACTTAGGTTTCAAGTTATTATTTAAATGCATTAAGACCAGTAATGTCTAATCCAGTAATTAATAAGTGGATGTCATGAGTTCCTTCATAAGTAATAACACTTTCTAAATTCATAGAATGACGCATTATACTATATTCACCAGTAATACCCATTCCTCCTAACATTTGTCTAGCTTCACGTGCAATATTAATAGCCATGTCTACATTATTACGTTTTGCCATAGATATTTGTGCAGAGGTTGCTGTACCGTTCTCACGCATAACACCTAAACGCCAAGCTAATAATTGAGCTTTTGTTATCTCGGTAATCATTTCAGCTAGTTTTTTTTGTTGTAATTGGAACTGCCCAATTGGTTTGCCAAACTGAATACGCTCTTTAGAGTACCTTAAAGCAGTATCATAACAATCCATTGCAGCACCAATTGCTCCCCATGCAATACCAAAACGAGCAGAATCTAAACAGCCAAGAGGAGCTCCTAATCCAGATTTATTTGGTAATAAGTTCTCTTTAGGAACTTTTACGTTATCAAAAATAAGCTCGCCAGTAGCACTAGCTCTTAAAGACCATTTGTTATGAGTTTCTGGAGTTGTAAACCCTTCCATACCTCGCTCTACAACTAAACCATGAATACGGCCTTCTTCGTTTTTAGCCCATACTACAGCAATTTGACAAAATGGAGCATTAGAGATCCACATTTTTGCACCATTTAAAAGATAATGATCTCCCATATCTTTAAAATTAGTAGTCATACCTCCAGGATTACTACCATGATCAGGCTCGGTTAAACCAAAACTACCAATCCATTCTCCTGAAGCTAATTTAGGTAAGTATTTTTTACGTTGTTCTTCGTTTCCATATTTCCAAATAGGATACATTACTAAAGACGATTGTACAGATGCTGTACTACGTACACCAGAATCTCCACGCTCTATTTCTTGCATAATTAAACCGTACGAAATTTGGTCTAATCCAGCACCTCCATATTCTTCTGGAATATATGGGCCAAAAGCACCAATTTCAGCTAACCCATTAACAATTTGAGTAGGGAATTCAGCTTTTTGTGCAGCTTCTTCTATAATAGGAGATACATCTCGCTTTACCCATTCGCGGGCAGCATCACGAACTAATTTATGTTCTTCAGTTAAAAGTTCATCAAGATTATAATAATCTGGCGCTTCAAATAAATCTGGTTTCATCTAGTTTATTTTATAGTTATCGAGTTTAAATGCAATTTAATTTGCAATAGAACTCAAATTATTTGGAAAACAAAAATAGCGAAAACGTTTACATTGCCCAATTTATAATCTACATTTTAAGGTAAAAATCTTTGGTAAGGTTAATGTAGTCTTCTGTGTATTCGTGTCTTGCAGTTTCTATTGTTAGCTCAGAAGATTTAATAGTACTTTTATTGAATGATAATTCTATTAAACTGCGCTTTAGTTCTGTTTGTGCATTACCTCTTACACGAAGAATAGTATTAACGTGTAAGTTTACTTTTGAAGCTAGTGTAATAAAATGTGCCTCCTCTTTAAATGGAATTATAGTGCAAAAACTACCTTGTTCTGCTAATAATTTAGAGGCACTGTCTACTAAATGTTCAAAAGGCATAGCATCTGTAAAACGAGCTAAATCACGCTGTGTATTATCCGTTTTAAAATCTTCAGAATAAAATGGAGGGTTAGAAATTATTAAGTCATACTTATCATCAATTTCTTCTGTAAATTCTGCTAAATCTGCATGATAACAAAACAAACGGTCTCCCCAAGGTGAGGCTTCAAAATTATCAACACACTGTTCGTATGCTAATTCATCTATTTCTAACGCATCTATAATTTCTGCATCACTACGTTGTGCTAACATTAAACCAATAATTCCAGTGCCTGCTCCTATATCTAAAACCGAAAAAGGTTTATTTTTAATAGTAGCCCAAGCTCCAAGTAATACGCCATCTGTTCCAATTTTCATGGCGCATTGGTCTTGGTTAACTTCAAACTGTTTAAACTTAAAAGGCATTTTAGACATAACTATTCTTCTAAATATAAATCGATTAAACCTTCTGGTGTGTTAACAAAAATAGTTTTATTAGTTTTATCTACTTTCGAGATAAATTCGTCATTCATAGGAATTAAAATTTCAATACCATCTCTATCAATTTCAAATAAAGATTGAGCTGTAGAATCATTAACACCAGTAATTGTTCCTACAGTTCCAAAATTCTTATCTTCTACTTTAAAGCCAATAATTTCATGAAAATAAAATTTATCGTCTTCAAGTTCTGGTAAAAAATCAAGAGGCAAATACAGTTCGCATTTCATTAAAGCATCTGCATCTTCTTCAGTATCTACATCTTCAAATTTTATACGTAGTAACTCAGACTTATGCAATTGAGCACTTTCAATAAAAAAAGGAATTAGAGCTCCTTTTAAGTACACAAAAACAGATTCTAAATCTTTGTATAGTTCAGGTTCATCAGTATCTAATTTGGCTAGTAATTCGCCTTTAAAACTATATTTTTTAACGATTTTGCCTAGAAAAAAACAATCTTGTTTATTCATTTTAATTATTAAAGTTGTGCTTTTTAAAAATATCTTTCAATAAAAAAACTCCGATAATTTATATCGGAGTTTTAAAAGTATAAAAAAATAAATTTCTATTCTTCTTCATTTGAAGCTTCTGTTGCTTCAGCAACTTCTTCTTCAACTACAGGAGCTGCAGCTGCAACCCTTGCTTCGTTTACTGCTTTTTCAGCTTCTAAAGCTTTTGCTTTAGCATCAGCTTCTGCTTTAGCTAAACCATCTTTTTTAGAATCAACTTTACCTGTCTTTTCTTCTAACCAAGCTGTAAATTTAGCTTCAGCTTGCTCTTCAGTTAAAGCACCTTTTCTAACACCACCAGCTAGGTGATTTTTTAGTAAAGCGCCTTTGTAAGATAAAAGATTTTTTGCTGTGTCAGTAGGTTGTGCACCGTTCTGTAACCATTTAACTGCTCCATCAACATCTAAATCGATAGTTGCAGGATTTGTGTTAGGATTGTAAACACCTAATTTCTCTAAGTATTTACCATCTCTTTTAGCTCTAGAATCAGCTGCAACAATCCAATAAAACGGTTTTCCTTTTTTACCGTGTCTTTGTAATCTAATTTTTACTGGCATAAAAAATTAATTTGTGAGGTTCTCGACCTCGGTTATTAATAATGAGGCGCAAAGATAGGTACATTTATTTAAATTTCAAGTTTTTGGCGTTATTATGTGGAATTTATAATTTTTATTCTATTTTTGATTCCTATTAAAAATAACTATTATGAAAAAGTTTATTGTTTTAGTTCTTACCATATTTACTTTTTTGGGTTGTGGTGAGGAGTTAGAATTCAATACCCCTTCTTTTCAGGCAAAAAAAGATGGTAATCTTTGGGAAGCGATTACCTACAGTGCAAACATAGATGCATCTGGAGTTCTTACTATTGTTGGATCAGATAATTTTGAAACAGTAACACTAGTCTCTAATTCTGCAGCTTTGGGACTGCACGATATGGTAAACACTTCGTCATCTGGAGCGCTTTTAGATGTTAACAGTGTGGTTTGGTCTACTAATAATATGCCAGATCCTAGTGTGCAAATTTATCCAGCAGATGGTGTTATAGACATTAAGGAAGTAGATACAGAAGGAGGTACAGTGTCTGGAGAGTTTTATTTTAATGCTTTCAATGCTTCTGGGTTATCCTCAATTAACTTTAATAGAGGATTTTTTCACAAAGTGCAGTTAGTAGGTACACCTATAACTGGAGGTGTTAGTACAGTAAGTTGTGCTCAAGCTACAGCTACCGTTGATGCTACATTTTTAAGTTTTGATGGAACAGCTACTACAGATGCAAATTACGAAACCGTTTGTAATGCATATAAAACAGCTTTGCAAACAAAAATAACTGCATGTGGTGATACCGATGGTAGCATACAAACTACAATAGATGGTTTAACCTGTATGTAGTAGTATAAGTAAAATTTACTTAAATAAAATATAGTAAGCGTAGTCTACAAATTTATAGACTACGCTTTTTTTGTTAAAATTTCTTAAATAAGGTTTTAAAACTCATAAAGTGTGTTAAAACGCTTGACAAAAAGCGTGATATCTATTATACTGTAGTAAGTCGATGTGAAACAATACGCATCAATAAAGAAGGTATTGGAATTTTAAAAATGATAAAAGATTTTATGAAGTACACTGAAGAAATTTCAAACAAGTTAAACCAATTATTAATTAAAAACTATGATGCTGAAAAAGGTTATTTAAATGCAATAGATAACGTAGAAGGCGATAGGTTAAAAATGTTTTTTAAAAGAAGAGCAACCGAAAGAAGTGAGTTTGCTAAAGAATTAAGAACAGAAATTTTAAGATATGGAGAAATACCAGAAGATTCAGGAAGTTTTAAAGGTATTGTGCATAGAAACTGGATGAGTTTGAAATCTACTTTCTCTACAAATAACGAAGAAGCTATTTTAGAAGAAGCTATTAGAGGCGAAGAGGCAAGTTTAGAAGAATATAATAATTTAATTACAGAAAAAAACTTACCACCTACAATAGATGCTTTGATTTTAAAACACAGAAACGCTATACAGTCTGCAATTAATACAGCAAAAGTTCACGAAGAACTAGTCTCATAAATTTAGAGATTAAATAATATATAAGCCAATGCGAAAGCATTGGCTTTTTATGTTTAAAACTGTTTATAACTTTCGCCTTTTATAGTAACAATTTTATGTATTTTTATAGGCTAGCTTTAAAATTCTTAAAAACCTCTAAAACAAATATATAAACACAGAGTATGTACTTAATTTTCGATACAGAAACTACTGGATTGCCTAAACGTTGGGATGCGCCAATAACAGATACCGATAATTGGCCACGCTGTATACAGATAGCATGGCAATTGCATGACGAAATGGGACAATGTATAGAAAGTCAAGATTATTTAGTTAAACCAGAAGGTTTTAATATTCCTTATGATGCAGAGAAAATTCATGGTATTTCTACAGAATTAGCAGAAGAACAAGGGGTTTCTCTTGCAGAAGTCTTAGAGAAATTTAATATAGCTTTAAGTAAAACTAAGTTTGTTGTTGGGCAAAATGTAAAGTTCGATTTAAATATTATGGGAGCTGAGTTTTGTAGAGAAAACTTAGCCAATAATTTACAAGAATTACCAGTTTTAGATACCTGTACCGAACATACTGCAAGTTTATGTCAAATTCCTGGAGGTAGAGGCGGAAAGTTTAAGCTACCTACACTTTCTGAATTGCATAAATTTTTATTTGGAGATGGTTTTGCAGAAGCACACAACGCAACGGCAGATGTTGAGGCAACAACACGTTGTTTTTTTGAATTAATAAGAAAAAGGCAATATACAGAAGAACAATTAGATGTCGCCCCAGATTATTTTGATCGTTTTTCAGAAGCAAACCCTCAACCAATTAAATTAATAGGCTTAAAGCACATTAATTTAAAGCGAGAAAGTGCTAAAATTAATGCACGATTACAGAAACAGGAAACGGGTGGTATTACAGACGAAGAAATAAAAGAAAATATAGAAGGTTTACAAAATGTAGATTTTGTGCATTTACATAACCATTCGCAATTTTCTGTACTACAATCTACAATGAGTGTGGGAGATATTATTGATGCTGCAGCAAAACAAAACATGCCAGCAGTAGCATTAACCGATCATGCTAACATGATGGGGGCTTTCCACTTTGTAAATGCAGCAAATAAACATAATAAAGTAGCGAAGGCCAAAATAGAAGAAGCCAAAGCCAAAGGAGAAACAACAACTGTAAAAGAAATAAAACCAATAATTGGTTGTGAGTTTTTTGTTTGCGAAGACCATTTAGACAAAACCAGAAAGGATAATGGTTACCAAATAGTATTACTTGCTAAAAATAAAAACGGCTACCATAACCTAGCCAAATTATCTTCTCATGCCTTTGTAAATGGATTTTATTATGTACCAAGAATTGATAAAAAGTTAATTCAAGAATATAAAGAAGACCTTATTGTACTTACTGGTAACCTCTATGGAGAAGTCCCTAGCAAAGTTTTAAATATTGGAGAAAACCAAGCAGAGGAAGCATTGCTTTGGTGGAAAGAAGTCTTTGGAGACGATTTGTATGTAGAATTAATGCGACACAATCAAGAAGATGAAAATAGAGTAAACCCAACCTTAATAAAACTAGCTAGAAAGCACAATGTAAAATTAATAGCCTCCAACAATACCTATTATGCAAATCAAGATGATGCTAATGCACATGATATTTTATTATGTGTAAAAGATGGGGAAAAACAAGCAACTCCAATAGGTAGAGGCCGTGGGTATCGTTATGGGCTACCAAATAAAGATTATTACTTTAAGTCTTCAGATCAAATGAAAGAAGCGTTTAAGGATGTTCCAGACGCTATTATAAACATTCAAGAAGTTGTAGACAAAGTAGAAGCTTATCAGTTAGCAAGAGATGTATTATTACCAGCTTTTGATATTCCGGAAGAATTTAGACATGAAGAAGATGAAGTAGATGGTGGGAAACGAGGTGAAAATGCCTTTTTAAGACATTTAACCTACGAAGGTGCAAAGAAGCGATATGGCGAACCATTAACAGAAGACGTTATAGAACGTTTGGATTTCGAGTTAGAAGTTATTGAAAAAACAGGATATCCAGGGTATTTCTTAATTGTTGAGGATTTTATTAGAGAAGCCAGAAACATGGATGTGTCAGTAGGACCAGGGCGTGGTTCTGCAGCAGGATCTGTAGTTGCCTATTGCTTATGGATAACCAATATAGACCCCATGAAGTATAATCTGCTTTTTGAGCGTTTCTTAAATCCAGATCGTGTAAGTATGCCCGATATTGATATCGATTTTGATGATGAAGGCCGAAGCCGTGTTATGGATTACGTAATAGAAAAGTACGGAAGTAATCAGGTGGCTCAAATTATTACCTATGGTACTATGGCTGCAAAATCTTCTATTAGAGATACAGCCAGAGTATTAGATTTGCCATTATTTGATGCCGATAGAATAGCTAAGCTAATCCCTAATATGTCTAAGCTTCGAAAGATTTTTGGAGCAGACGAGAAGGGGTTAAAGAATATGTTTAGAGCAGAAGAATTAGAAAAAGTTAATGAACTTTTAAATATTTCTGAAGGCTCAGATTTACAAGCAGAGACTTTAAACTTAGCAAGGTCTCTGGAAGGTTCTGTAAGGAATACAGGAATTCATGCTTGTGGTGTAATTATTACGCCAGATGATATTACTAAATTCGTACCAGTATCTACAGCAAAAGATTCCGATTTATATGTTACCCAATTTGATAACTCTGTAGTAGAGGATGCAGGACTATTAAAAATGGATTTTTTAGGGCTAAAAACATTAACCCTAATTAAGGATACGGTAAAAATTGTAAAAGCGAAGCATAATATTTTACTAGATCCAGATAGTTTTCCGCTAGATGATGTTAAAACATACGAGTTATTCCAACGAGGAGAAACAGTAGGAGTATTCCAATACGAATCTCCTGGAATGCAAAAACACCTTAAGGATTTAAAACCTACAGTTTTTGATGATTTAATTGCCATGAATGCCTTGTATCGTCCAGGGCCTATGGAATACATTCCTAGTTTTGTTCGTAGAAAGCACGGAGACGAAGATATAGAGTACGATCTCCCAGCAATGGAGGAGTACTTAAAAGAAACGTATGGTATTACCGTATACCAAGAGCAAGTAATGTTACTTTCTCAAAAATTAGCAGACTTTACAAAAGGTGAGGCAGATGTTTTGAGGAAAGCCATGGGTAAAAAGCAAATTGCTGTTCTAGATAAAATGAAACCAAAGTTTATTGAGCAGGCAAGCGCTAATGGGCATGATGCTAAAAAGCTTGAGAAAATTTGGAAAGATTGGGAAGCCTTTGCAAGTTATGCCTTTAACAAATCGCACTCTACATGTTATGCATGGATTGCGTACCAAACGGCCTATTTAAAGGCGCATTATCCAGCCGAATATATGGCAGCTGTACTCTCTAATAACATGAATGATATCAAGCAAGTAACGTTCTTTATGGAAGAATGTAAACGTATGAAATTAGACGTATTGGGGCCAGATGTAAATGAATCGTTTTATAAATTCTCTGTAAATCAAGACAACGCTGTACGTTTTGGTATGGGTGCTATTAAAGGAGTAGGTCATGGAGCGGTAATGACTATAGTAGATAATAGAAAAAAAGACGGACACTATAAGTCTATTTTCGATATAGCTAAACGAATAGATTTAAGAGCAGCAAATAAAAAAGCATTCGAGAATTTAGCATTAGCTGGAGGTTTTGATTGTTTTGAAACAACACATAGAGCACAATATTTTCATAAAGAAGGAGGGGATTTAACCTTTTTAGAAAAAGCAATTAAGTATGGCCATAAGCATCAAGAAAATGAAAATTCTGCTCAAGTAAGTTTATTTGGAGAAGCAAGTAATGTTCAAATAGAAGAGCCTCAAGTACCACCATGCGAAACATGGGGTACAATGGAAAAATTGGCTAAAGAACGCGAAGTTGTTGGGATTTATATTTCTGGACATCCACTAGACGATTTTAGAACAGAGATGAATACTTTTTGTAAGGGGACCATTGCTGACTTTTATAACTTAGAGCAAAACGTTAATAAAGATATTACTTTTGGAGGTGTGGTAACAGATGTGCAACATCGTGTTAGTAAGCAAGGAAAAGGGTGGGCTTTATTTACTATAGAAGATTTTACAGACTCTTATGAGTTTCGCATTTTTGGAGAAGATTACTTAAAATTCAGGCACTTTTTAATGCAAAACAACTTTGTGCATGTAAAAACCTTTATTAGAGAAGGTTGGATTAATAAAGATACAGGGAAACGAAGCGATCCTAGAATTCAATTTAATAACTTTCAATTATTACACGACGTTATGGAAAAAAGTGTAAGAAAGTTATCTATACAATTAAATATTAAAGAATTAGAATCGGATAAAATTAAAAGTTTAAAAGAGTTAATAGCGATGCATCCTGGAAGCCATTTACTAAATTTTGTGGTTTACGAAAACAGAGACAAAATAAAACTTGAAATGCCTAGCAGAAAACAAAAGGTTAAAGTATCTCAGGAGTTATTAGATGAATTAGAAGAACAGCAAGTACTTTACAAATTAAATTAATGGTTAAAATAACAGCATATTCCTTTTTGAGTCTATTAGCTATTGTATTTATAAGTTGTAATAGTGGCCCTAAGAAAGTAAATAAAGTAGATGATAAGTATGCTGTTTTTCAAAGTATTTTAGATTCTATTTATAGTAATCATGAAGATGCTGTAGGTATAATGGTGCATATAGAAGCGCCAAATAAAAATATATCTTGGAGTGGTGCTGTTGGTGTTTCTAATAAAAAAACGAAAACCAATTTAGAAAGTGATCAGCCAGTTTTAATAGCAAGTAATACTAAAACCTACGTAGCAGTAAGCGTTTTAAAACTAATTGAACAAGGAGAACTTAAGTTAAATGATCCTATTTTTAAGTACATCTCTAATGAATCAAAAATAATGTTAAGCAACGAGGGCTACGATGTTTATAGTATTACCATTAAAGATTTATTGTCTCACACAAGCGGTATTTTTGATTATGCAGAAACTGAAGCTTATTTTAATGAAATATTAGCTAACCCAAAAAGAGAATGGAGTAGAATAGAGCAAATAAAGTTTGCAATGGAACATGGTGAGCCATTAGGAGAATCGGGTGAAGTGTTTGCATATTCAGATACAAATTACTTATTACTAACTGAAGTTATTGAGTCTGTAACAAATAAAACGTTTTATAAAGCAATAAGAGAACTCATAGG
>NZ_JBSHNS010000214.1:0-4696 GCF_053601635.1 Pontimicrobium sp. MEBiC01747 | reverse complement strand
CATAATACTATTTAACGTGCTTTATTAGGCATAATTGCCTTACACATATAAAAATTATAAATAGTTTAAAATTATTGTTCAAGGCTTTATTAATAATTGGGTATTTTACTATGTGTTTAATAAGCCATTTTTACAATTGCTTCTACATTGTCTGGTGTTAAGGATTTATGTTCACCAATACCTGACCAACCACGTTCTGTAAAACGTTTTGAGATTTTTTCGGCAGTTCCTTCATATTGAGAAGTGTATTCAGATAATTTAGTATCTATACCTAAGGAGTTGAAAAAGGCTTCTGTTTTTTCTATAGCAATATGTGCTATAGTTTCAGTATTTCCTTCAGTAATATTCCAAACACGTGTTCCGTATTGTGCTAGTTTTTCTTTTTTAGTTTCAAAATTAAACTTGTAATGGCTAGGCGCTATTACAGCCAATGTTCTCGCATGGTCTATACCAAATAACGCAGTTAATTCATGACCTATACCATGTATGGCCCAATCTGTAGGGACACCTTTTTGTATTAATCCGTTTAAAGCCATTGTACAACACCACATAAAGTTTGATGTTGCTTCATGATTAGTTGGATCTTCTAAAACTACTGGTGCTATTTCTATTAAAGTCTGTAAAATACTTTCTGCAAAACGATCTTGGAGTTTTGCTCCAATAGGGTAGGTCATGTATTGTTCTAAAACATGTGTAAAAGCATCAGTAATACCATTGGCTAGTTGTCTTTTTGGTATAGAAACTACTACTTGTGGATCTAAAATAGAAAAGGTTGGGAATAGTCCAGAGCCTCCCATTCCTAATTTTTCTTTTGTTTCTGCGTTGGTGATAACGGCTCCCGAATTCATTTCCGATCCAGTAGCTGGAAGTGTTAAAACGGTACCAAATGGCATACCTTTAGTTGTGCGGATTCCGTTTTTAAGTATATCCCAAGGTGTATCTCCTTTATATAATGCTGCTGAGGCTAAAAACTTGGTGCCATCTATTACAGAGCCACCACCAACAGCTAATAAAAATGTTATATTTTCTTCTTTAATAATTTTTAAGGCTTGCATTAAAATGGAGTATTCTGGGTTAGGAGGGATGCCACCAAACTCTAATATTTCTGTATTTTTTAATGCTGCTTTTACTTGATTGTAAATTCCATTTTGTTTAATGCTTCCGCCTCCATAGAGCAACAACACTTTAGCATTTGTAGGTATTTCTTGTGCAACTTTTTTTATAGTGTCCTTACCAAATATAATTTTGGTAGGGTTTACATATTCAAAATTATTCATAATGTTTAATTATTTTGTACCTTAAAGAGTTTTAAGGTTTAGTAATTAAACAAATTTAAGAAACCTTAAGACTACTACTATTAAAGGTGGGTTTAATTAACTTTTTATTTAGAATAAATTACAAATAGAGGAGTGGTTTGTTATTTAATATAATGTATAAGCTTAGAGTTGTTTTGTTAAAAAGAAACTCTAAGCTTTTATGTTTTTGTTTAATAACAGGTGTTTTCTTTAAATTTTATCGTTTTAAAACGTTGCCATATATTATGATTAAACGCCTGTGGTGATAGCTTAAAAATAATATCTGATGTGTTTGAAACCTTACAATAGCGATAGGTTACTTGTATGTTAAAAGTAATAATTGTTTTAGTATGAAACGAATCGTAAATTTTAGCTTTCCCTACATAAAGTGGTGATTTATCTAAAGTTTCTGTTTCTATAAATAGAATATTACTGTCTGGAACTTTAAACGTTTTATCTTTGTTAACAACGCCCATGAGTCCATTATAATAATGTTTTAAATTGGTTTCTAATGTTTCCACTGTTGGCTTTATTTCACCTTTTACGTGCCATGTAAATAGATAAGACCAAAATTCGGGATGTGTTTTATCGCTCCAATGTTTCGCAAAACGGAGATCTTCAAAGCCTTGATATTTAATTTCTGGAGCAAACCTTATAGGAAAAGGAATAACCTCTTCTAACCAAGTGGTATCTGCTATAAGTACACTTTGTTTTATTTCGTCTTGTTGTGCGTTACTTTGTAAAGCACATATTAGTAATGCGATAGATGCAATTATATGTTTCATTACTTTAAGTTTAAAGTTGCTTCAAAACCGATAGCATCAGATATAGCGTTATCTTTTATATCGCTATTATAGTTTATTCCCCAACGGGTTCTGTCTATTTTAAAGCGTGTTGTCATTTGTTCTTTTTCGAAATCGACTTCTGCATTAAAATTTATAGGTTTTGTTATGCCTTTAATAGTTAAATTGGCAAATACCTTCATAGTAGTTGCTGTGTGGTAGTTTACACTTGTAATTACTAGTTTAGCTTCTTTATAGTTTGCAACATCAAAAAAATCGGGATCTTTTAAATGCTTAACAAGACCATCTTTTGCCTTTTGAGATTCTAAATCATTACATATTATAGAAGTCATATCTATAATAAACTCACCTCCTGTAATAACATCTCCTAATTTTAGAAAATAACCTTCTTTAAAACTAATAGTGCCATCGTGTCCGCCAAAATAAAAAGTATATTCACCAAACCATTTTAATTGACTTGTAGCGGCATTAATATTTAAAGGTTGTTCTTGTGCTGTACTAAATGATAGTGAGCAAATTGTAATAATAAATAATAGAATACGTGATTTCATGTCTGTTTGTTTTATGATTAATTCTGATGGTAAAACTATTGGTAGCACTCGCAAAAAGTGTCAAAAAAGTGTAAAAGAAGTGTCAACGGTTGTAAAATGTCATGAAATTGCATGTTATTTGCATAAACTATGAGTAAGAAAAAAACATATATTTATATCGTACTGCTTTTATTAGTTATAGCAGCTGCTTTATTTTTTAAATCGAAAAAAGAGCAGGAGACATTTAACGATCGTGCTAAAATTGCAATTAGAGAAATAGGGAATCAATTATTGTTATCTAATAAAGATTCTACTTCATTAATTTTACCTGTAATAGAGAATAAAAAGAGTACTTACCTATTATCTTTTGAAAATGAACTGTCTTTTGAGCCTCATAATTTGGTAACTATTGTAGATAGTGTATTTACTAAAACCGATTTGTCCAAACATTATCGTGTGTCTGTATTGCAGTGTTTTGAGCAATTAGTAGGTTATAGTTATGAAATGAGTATTCTTGAAGAAAATACAATTATACCTTGCTCTGGACGCTATTTACCTAAAGGTTGTTATACTATTGAAATAAAATTTACTAAACGAGATCAGCTTTTTTTTAAGACGCAAATAATATTATACATTATTGGTTTTGTGTGTTTACTATTATTATTAGATGTTTTTATATCAAAAAAGAAAAAACAGCAAACAAAAGAAGCAATAGAAACTCTTGATGCAACGTATACACGAGTAGGACGTTTTCGTTTTTATCCTGAACAAAATAAATTGGTTAAAGAGACCGAAGAAATTAGTTTATCTAAAAAAGAATGTGAACTTTTAGAGATACTTGTGGCTAATCCAAATCAGATTATAAAGCGTGATGAGTTTAATAAGAAGGTTTGGGAAGATAATGGTGTTTTTGTTGGTAGAAGTTTAGATACTTATATTTCTAAATTACGTAAAAAACTGCAAGACGATGATGCTATTAAAATTACTAATATTCATGGTGTTGGTTATAAATTTGAAATAGAGTAAGTTTATACTATTACCAATTTTTCCGTTCGTCTGCTTTAAAAGCACCACGTTTGTGTAGTATCCATTGCGCTTCGTCTAGTGGCGACACTCCTTTATAATCTCTTATTTTTTCTGTAGTAGTGGTTGTTTTTTCATACCCATCTAAATTTAATTTTAAACGTCCCTTACCTGAGGTTGTTGCAGAGAATTTAATACCGTAATCCATAGCTTGTTCTACAGGAACTCTTCCTGTTAAAGTAAAATGATTTCCGTTAAATTCTGGAGCATCAATTTGAGCATTCATTTTATTTAAATCGCTAGAAATAGCACCCAATGTGTCTTGATGTGCTTTTATTTGAAAGGCATACATAGGTTCTAACAAATCGGTATCTGCTAGTTCTAAGCCACGTAGTATTCCCATAGGGGTCGCTAGCAGAAAATCTCCTGGATTAGAATGTATGTTATGTTCAGATCCTTCTATTAAAGTGATTTTTACATCGGTAACTTCCCATCCTTTAATGCCTTGACGTAATGCCCATGGCACTGCTCGTTTAACTTCGTTCTGGTATTTTACAGAAATGTCTGTAGTACGCACTTTGGAGTTAAATTGTACACCGCTTCCTTGGTCTCCGGGTTCTATTAAAAAGGTCATTATAGCCCAGCATGGTTTTGGCATCCAATAGCGCACATATCCTTCTGCAGCTTGCTTAGGTGTTTCTTTATATATTACTTTAGGTTTTAAAAAGTGTGCAGCAATATTAAAACGCTGTAATAAGCTGTCTTTAAGTACTTCTGTTTGAATAGGGCCTAGTATTCGTAAATGAAACTCACGATCTTCTTTATACCATTTAAAGTCTAGTTGAGGGTCTTCTATATTTAATAAGTCTAAAGCCTCTCCAAGTTTTTGGTAATCTTTATCATTATCGGCGATAGCTTGTACACTTAATACTGGTTGTGTAATTGTAGTATAGGTATTAGTATAAGTAGTTTCACCTAAAACGTCTCCAGCTAAAATAACATCTGAAGTTGTTATAACGCCAATATCTCCAGGATATAATTCTCC
>NZ_JBSHNS010000213.1:0-579 GCF_053601635.1 Pontimicrobium sp. MEBiC01747 | reverse complement strand
GTGATTACGGTATCGAAATCAAATTGTGCAAAGCCATCGCCATCATCATCACAGATGATGTACCCGTCTGCTACTAGATCGGCTTCTAAGTCTACTACTGGTGCTGGTAAGACTTCTAATGGGAGCTCTACTATGGTAAAGCAGCCTGTGGCTGGTGTAGTCATGGTGCCTGTATTGGTAACAACGACATAGATGGTTTGGGTGTTGGCTACAATATTGTTGTATGGACTGCTTAGTGGGTTAATCATGTTTTGGGCATCGTCCATGGTTTCATAATAGGTAGCTGTTACTCCTGGCTCGCCATTAATGATTGTTGCGCTTTGGCTTTCTAAATCGAAACTGGTAAAGCCATCGTTATCGTCATCACATTCTTGGTAGGCTACGGGTGTAGCTACTGGTGATGGTAATGGGTTGACTCTTAGGTCTAGGGTGATGGTGTCGTAACAACTTGTAAGGTCTATTGAGGCTCTTACATAGATGGTTTGGGCATTAACAACATTGGTGTATAGTGTTGGTAATGGGTTAACTGCGGCATCGGCATCGGCTTGGGTTAGGTAATAGCTTAGGGTGATGCCTGTT
>NZ_JBSHNS010000212.1:0-7145 GCF_053601635.1 Pontimicrobium sp. MEBiC01747 | reverse complement strand
ATAATTTTCTATTTTTAAAGTAAAAGAGTAGTCGCTAGAAACGGCATGGAATGTTTCTTCGGCTTCTATTTTAGAGATAATTTGTTCTACAGTTAATTTTTGCATGTTATTTGGTAATTAAACTACCATATTCTGTCCAAGATCCATCGTAAACGCTAGTGTTTTTATATCCTGCTATTGTTGCTGCAAGGTCTAAAATACAGGCTGTAATACCAGATCCACATGTAAATATAACGGGTTTATTTACATCATTTATTATGGTACTGAATATATTCTGTAGTTCGTTTTTAGATTTTAATTTTCCATTGTCTAAACAATTAGTAAATGGTATGTTTTTAGAGTTTGGTATAGTACCGCTTCTTAACCCTTCTCTTGGCTCTGGAACTTCGCAATTAAATCGGTTTGAAGCTCTAGCATCTATAATTGCCACACTTGCATCGTTTGGAAGTGTTTTTATATCTTTTAAATAGACAACGTATTCTGGTTTAAAATTGGCTTCAAAATCTCCTACAGGTCTAGAATGCTGCTGTTTCGTTTCGGTTGTATAGCCTTGAGCTACCCATTCTGGTAAACCTCCATTAAGTATAGCTACATTTGTAAACCCAAATAGTTTAAACAGCCACCAAACTCTAGCACTAGAATAAAGCCCTTTATCGTCATAAACTATAATGGCACTGTTTTTATTTACCCCAAGTTTTCGTGCTTCTGTTTCAAATTGTGTTTCTGAAGGTATTGTGTTTGGAAACTGACCAGATGGATCACTAAAGGCCTTTTTTATATCAAAGAATTGGGTGTTTGGTATTTGTTCTTTAACTGTTGTTATTTTATTTGCAGTAACTTTTGGAATACTTGCATCAAAAATTAATAGGTTTTCACTCAATAAGTTTTGATGTAACCAGTCTACTGAAACAACAGGGGTTTTTATTTTAGTAATTATATTCAAAATACAATTTAATCTTTAACAGATTTAAGGTTTACTGTTTTAGGTTTAAAAACCTATTTTTTGGGGGTACTATTATTTGCTGTCTTCTACTGTTTTACGCAAACGTGAACGCCTGTTAAAGGCCTCTAAGTTATCTAGGACTTTACTTTCTAAGAAATCAATAACTTTTTCTTCTACTCTAACTTTGTTTTTGTAGATTTTGTTAATGTATGTTATGCCGCCTGGAGACATGACATTAACTTCTACAAGCTTCCCTCCTATAACGTCTAAGCCCACAAAATAAAGTCCATCTTTAACTAATTTTGGACCAATTTGTTTACACAATGCTTTTTCTGTTTTTGTTAGTGTATGTTTTTGTATGCTACCTCCTGCTGATACATTAGAGCGATGATCGTCTGTTCCCGGCACACGCCTCATAGCACCTACTGGTTCTCCATTAAGCATTAATATGCGTACATCGCCTTGGTCTGCTCCTTCTATATAATCTTGAAGAATTACATAGTTTGATGAGCCATCACTACTTGTGATATAAAAATCTAGTAAAGAGTTTATATTACTCATTGCCGATTTTTCAATTAAAATAACACCAGAGCCTCCAAAACCATTTAAGGGTTTAAGAATCATTTTATCTGCTGTTGATTCTTTTATTTGTTGTACTAAATATTTTTTGTTTTTAGATACATGGGTATTGGGTATAATGTTGCTATGTGCGTCTCCAAATGCGGCTGTATATAGTTTATTATTAGCTTCTCTCATGCCTTGTAAAGAGTTTACAATAAAGACATCATCTTTTACCGAATCTAAAAAATTAAGCATTATAGGGTCTAGTGGTGGGTTTGCTCTAAAAAAAATGGTATCGAAACCAGCTAGTGGTAACATCTCTTCTCTTAATACCGCTTTTTTGTAAAATGCTTTTAATGACGAGGGGACTTTATCCATTCTACTAACAACTGTACAAAATGCATTTGTAACACTGTTACGTATTGTTAAATTAGCGGGGGTACATAATGCTACACCATGACCTCTTTTAACACACTCTTTAATTAGTGCTAAACTACTGTCGTTTTCTGGATCTATTTTCTCCCAAGGGTACATTAAAAAGCAAACATTCATATTCTATA
This sequence comes from Pontimicrobium sp. MEBiC01747, assembly GCF_053601635.1. Taxonomy (NCBI): domain Bacteria; kingdom Pseudomonadati; phylum Bacteroidota; class Flavobacteriia; order Flavobacteriales; family Flavobacteriaceae; genus Pontimicrobium; species Pontimicrobium sp. MEBiC01747. The sequence goes on along the minus strand of NZ_JBSHNS010000212.1, from coordinate 5,081 downwards.
AATTTGGTTAGGCAAATAAAGTTAAACTAAAAATTGAAAAAATCTATTTTATTTTTTTGGGTAATCGTCATCCCATTCTACTGGTCTTGGTTCGTGTAGCTTTCCTAAGGATTTAGCTACTAATGTAGAAACCGTTGCATCTCCTGTAACATTTACTACTGTTCTACACATGTCTAAAGGTCTATCTACAGCAAATATTAGTGCTAATCCTATTGGTAATAATTCTGCTGGAAAGCCTATAGATTCTAATACAATAACTAACATTACCATACCTGCACTTGGTACAGCTGCACTACCTATAGAGGCTAATAAAGCTGTTGCAATAATAACTAATTGGTTAGTAAAAGTTAAGCCTTCTGGCCAAATAACTTGCATTATAAAAACAGCCGCAATACCTTGGTATAAACTTGTACCATCCATATTTACTGTGGCTCCTACTGGTAATACAAAACCAGAAACTTCTTTATCTACACCAATGTGCTCTTCTACACGCTCCATAGTTACAGGTAAAGTTGCAGCACTAGAACTTGTTGAAAAGGCTAATAATTGCGCTGGACTTATTTGTTTTAAAAACCATAATGGTGATTTTTTTGCAAATACTTTTATTAATATCATATAGAACCCTATCATTAAAACTAACCCAAATACAACACAAAGTGCATATTTTAGTAACTTTAAAAGAATCTCCGGATCATCAAAAGCAATAATAACATTTGCTAATAGGGCAAAAACGGCATACGGTGCAAATAACATAATTAAGTCTACCATTTTCATAACAACTTCATTAAGCGAATCGAAAAAATTAACTAATGGTTTTGCTTTCTTTTCTGGAATTAATAATAGACAAATCCCTACAAATAATGCAAAAAAGATAATTTGAAGCATTTTAGCCTCTCCCATTGCCTTAAAAATATTACTAGGAAATATATCTACTAAGGCTTGTAAAGGCCCTGAATCTTGTTGTGCCGTAGCTTTATTTAATTTATCTATAACTCCCGAAGATGTTTCGTATTTCATTTTTATTTTCTCAATAGTATCTTGAGGCATTCCATCTCCAGGTTTTACTATATTAACAATACTTAAACCAATAATAATGGCTATTAATGTTGTACCAATATAAATCCCTATGGTTTTAAGTCCCATAGTTTTAATTTTAGAAATATCTTTTAAATCGGAAATCCCTTTTATTAAAGATGCTAGTATTAATGGAACCGCTATTAATTTCAATAGATTGATAAATATTTTTCCAAACGGTGCAATCCAATCGCTTACAAACCCTTTACCTCCATCTACGGAATTCATTATAAAGCCAAAAATGATACCTAGTACCATTCCTATTATAATTTTCCAATGTAATGCTAGTTTTTTCATCTATAATATTTTTAATGAGCTCTTAGAGTTTAAGAGTTAATTTTTGTGTTAATCGTAATTAATATGTTTTATTTAGTAAAAAAGCATCAGCAAGTACCATTGCTGCCATAGCTTCTACTATTGGTACTGCTCTTGGTACTACACAAGGGTCGTGCCTTCCTTTACCATGCATTTCTACTATATTTCCGTCTTTATCTATTGTTTGTTGTACTTGCATTATTGTTGCTACAGGCTTAAACGCAACTCTAAAATAGATATCCATTCCGTTACTTATTCCGCCTTGTATACCTCCAGATAAATTTGTCTTTGTTGTACCATCTGCGTTAAATAGGTCATTGTGCTCACTCCCTTTCATTTTTGCTCCACAAAATCCACTACCATATTCAAACCCTTTTACTGCATTTATAGATAGCATAGCTTTACCTAAATCGGCATGTAACCTATCAAAAACAGGTTCTCCAAGTCCTACAGGTACATTTTTAAGTACACAGGTTACGGTGCCGCCAATAGTATCTCCTTCTTTACGGATCTCTTTAATATGGGCAATCATTTTTTCTGCTGATGCTTCATCTGGACAGCGTACTGCATTAGACTCTATATTGTTAAAGTCTAAATCTTGATAGGGTTTGTCTATAAATATATCGCCTACAGAAGATGTAAAAGCGTGTATTTGTATGTCTTTTAACACTTGCTTAGCAATAGCTCCAGCGACTACTCTACTTGCCGTTTCTCTTGCAGAACTACGGCCTCCTCCTCTATAATCGCGATGTCCATATTTTTTATCGTAAACATAATCTGCATGACTAGGTCTATACGCGTCTTTAATATGTGAATAGTCTTTAGATTTCTGATTTGCATTTTCTATAACGAAACCTATTGGAGTTCCTGTAGTTTTACCTTCAAAAATACCTGATAGAAACTTTACTTCATCTGGTTCTTTACGTTGTGTAACTATTGCAGATTGCCCAGGCTTACGTCTATTCATTTCGTTTTGAATAGCATTAAAATCAATTTCAATTCCCGGAGGGCAACCATCGATTACACCACCTATTGCTATACCATGCGACTCTCCGAAAGTTGTAAGGTTAAATAATTTTCCAAAGGAATTACCAGCCATATAATTTATTTTTATGCTAATGTAATTTTTATATCACAGAAACAAAAATTGTAATTTAAGTTTATAGTTTTTAAGTTAAATAAATTACTTTCGCAAAATCATAAAACCCAACACTATGAAATTATACAAATACACTTCACTATTTTTAATTACCTTATTTACAATAACTTCTTGTTCTGATGATAATAATTCTGATAACCAAGGAGGAAATGGTGGTGGTGAAGAAACAGCTACAAACGCAAATTACTATCCTTCTACTTTAAATGATTTTTGGAAATATGATGTAGCAAATACTAATAATGATACTAATGAAACTACGAATACTACAGATGACATTTCTGTAGCTACAGAAACAGCAACAAACTTTACATTAGAAGCTAACAACAATACTGTTGCTAATGGAACCATGAATGGTTTATTAACAACAACTACATTATCTCGTACTAACACAAAATTAATTATAAATGGTAATTTAGAGTTACCTCCTGCAATTAGTGATTTAATTGAATTTGATATTAATTTAAATAATATAGCATTATATGATGTCGATGCTAATAATGGAACAGAATTATCTACTACTACAAATACTGTACAGCAAGATTTTAACGGATTTCCAGTTAGTATTACTTATGTTATAACAACAAAAGCTTTAGGGAGTTCTGCTTCTATGAGTTTAAATGGAGAAACTTACAATGATGTTTTAAAAGCTAACTTTAAAGTTAATTTAAAGGTTGTTACAACAGTTACTGTTGCAGGTTTCCCTATAGATATCGATATTATAGAGCCTCAAGATGCTATATCTATTGATAACTTTTTTGCAAAAGATATTGGTTTAGTTCGCTCTGAAGCGAATTCTGGATATTCTATTAGTGCCGCAGCTATTACAGCATTAGAAGCTGCCGGAATAGATTTAGGAGGTATTCCTACTTCTATATCTACAACTAACATACAAGAGTTAACAGATTATATGGTTGCAGAATAAACTTTATTTTCTACTAAATAATAGGGTTTAGTTTTTAATAAACATTAAATAACTGACTGCTAACATTTAAATAATAATAGTGCGCGTATTTTGTATAACAAAACACGTGCACTTTGAATTTAAAACGCAAAATAGAAGTAGTTGTTATCTCAGATGTTCACCTAGGAACTTTTGGTTGTCATGCTAAAGAGCTACTAACTTACCTAAATAGTATCGATCCTAAAAAAATAATTTTAAATGGGGATATTATAGACATTTGGCAGTTTAAAAAACGCTACTTTCCAAAATCTCATTTACGCATTATTAAAAAAATAATGGATTTCGCTGCAGATGGTGTAGAAGTAATATATATTACTGGAAATCATGATGAAATGCTTCGCAAATTTAGTGGAACTACAATTGGTAATATTTCTATAGTAGATAAAAAAGTCTTAGATCTAGATGGTAAAAAAGCTTGGTTTTTTCATGGAGATGTTTTCGATGTTTCCATTCAAAATGCAAAATGGTTAGCTAAGCTTGGTGGTTATGGTTACGACTTACTTATTTTAATTAATCGTGCAATAAATTGGGGATTAACTTATTTAGGTAAAGAGCGTTATTCGTTATCAAAAAAAATTAAAAACAGTGTAAAAAGAGCGGTTAAATATATTAGCGATTTTGAAACCGTTGCAGCCGATTTAGCTATAGAAAATGGTTATGATTATGTTGTTTGCGGACACATACACCAACCCAAAATGCTACTTAAAAAAAATAAAAATGGCCAAGTTACCTACTTAAATTCTGGAGATTGGGTAGAAAACTTTACCGCTTTAGAGTACCAGTTTAAACGTTGGAAAGTGTACAATTATAATAATGACAAACGTACGCCTTTCTTTGCAGATGAAGACATTAAAGAGATGGATATGCAAGATTTAATTGCGGCTATAACTATTGTAAAGCCAAACGACTAGTTTATAATAAGGCTTCTTTTAAAATACTTATTGGATGCATAGCCTCTCTAGAAGTTCCATCTTTAATTTGATGCCTACAACTTGTACCATTAGCAGAAATTATGGTGGTTTCTGGCGCTTTTCTTATAGCAGGGAATAAGGTTTGCTCTCCAACATCCATACTAACTTTATAATGTTCCTTTTCGTAACCAAAACTACCTGCCATACCACAGCAACCGCTTGGTATAATAGTAACTTTATAGTTTTTAGGTAAATTTAAAACATTAAAACTGTGTATTTGGTTACTTAATGCTTTTTGATGGCAGTGCCCATGTAATTTTATAGTTTTTGCTTCCGAAGTAAATTGAGTCTCCTTAATATTACCAATAGCTATTTCATTACTAATAAATTCTTCTATTAAAAAAGTGTTACTCGCTATTTTTTTTGCTGAAGCTTTATCTTCTGCTAGCTTTAAATATTCATCTTTAAATGTAAGAATCGCTGATGGTTCTATACCTATAAGTGGGGTTTCTTTTGTTATTAAATCTTTATAAAGTGTAACATTTTTATTAGCAACTTTTTGTGCTTGTTTTAATAAACCTTTAGATAAAAATGTGCGTCCAGATTCGGCATTTTTTATTAATTCTACATTGTATCCTAAAGCATTTAACAGGTGTAAAGC
>NZ_JBSHNS010000211.1:0-701 GCF_053601635.1 Pontimicrobium sp. MEBiC01747 | reverse complement strand
TCCAAAATAACGAACCAAATCAAAATACGTTGCCGCTCTAATAAAGTAAGCTTGCCCTAAAGCAGTATCTCTGTTACTTAACTCAGAATCTTGAATATTATCTATTATTGTATTTGCATTATTAATTGCTTCATACATTGAAGGCCATAAGCGTATTAACCAAGTATTATTTGGTAAGCAATTTAAACTTGTTGCATCTTCACTTGCTCCTTGATTTGAAAAGAATTTTCCAGATACTGGATTTATTAATCCATGTACTGCTGAACCGTGATATCCTGGCCCTGCATATTTTTGATACATACCATTTACTGCTGCTTCAACACCATCTACTGTAGAGAATACTTGTTCTTCTGAAAAAAATGTTTCCACATCTTCTTCCAAAAAATCATCACAGCTTACAAAAAGCATTGCAAGTGTAAAAATTCCTATTGTATAAATATATTTTTTCATTTTATTGATGTTTTAAAATGTTAAGTTTAATGATAAAGCAAAAGATCTTTGGTTAGGGAAAGATCCCCAATCTACGCCAACACGACCTGGATCATGAGTAAAACTGCTTATTTCTGGATCGAATCCGCTATAGTTTGTTAACAACCATAGGTTTTGACCAGACACAGCAACATAAGCGTTTTTAATAAGTGATTTTGGGTTTACTGGAATATTATAACCAAGAGATACGTTAGCTAATCTTAAATAACTAC
>NZ_JBSHNS010000210.1:0-282 GCF_053601635.1 Pontimicrobium sp. MEBiC01747 | reverse complement strand
TCGCCATTAATGATTGTTGCGCTTTGGCTTTCTAAATCAAAGCTGGTAAACCCATCGTTATCGTCATCACATTCTTGGTAGGCTACGGGTGTGGCTACTGGTGATGGTAATGGGTTGACTCTTAGGTCTAGGGTGATGGTATCGTAACAACTTGTAAGGTCTATTGAGGCTCTTACATAGATGGTTTGGGCATTAACAACATTGGTGTATAGTGTTGGTAATGGGTTAACTGCGGCATCGGCATCGGCTTGGGTTAGGTAATAGCTTAGGGTGATGCCTGTT
>NZ_JBSHNS010000209.1:0-3660 GCF_053601635.1 Pontimicrobium sp. MEBiC01747 | reverse complement strand
AGCCAAATAAATGGATTGAACCAAAATAAGATAGCTGTTATTTTAGTAATTAAAATATCTATAGAATGGTATTGTTTTGCATGTACTTTTTCATGAAGAATAATATGTTCTAACTCCGTTACACTAAAATGATTAGGGTTGTAAACAATATACTTAAAAAACGAAAAAGGAGAATGATCTTTTTTAGTCTCTACATAAGTATAGTTTCCTTTTTTAATACTCTTATTTTGTATTAAAATATGGAGTAAGCCAGCGAATTCTATCATAAATTTAATAGAGAATATAACAATACCAGTAAGGTAAACCCATTGAAATAATAGAAAAAAGTTAAACGAATTTTCAGTAAAATTACTGATTGGTGTTTCATTTTCTGTGGTAATAAAATTAAACTCGTTTAATTCTGGGGCTGCTATGTAAATTGGTATAACTATAGACGGAATAATCAAAGCAGTTGCTAAACCAGCAAGTAAGAAATAACGATTAGATTCAAAAAAAGTTTCTTTCTGTAAAAGAAGTTTATAACACAAATAGAATAATATAACTATAGCATTAGCCTTTAATAAATAATCCATAATTAATCTTTCTTTTCAATTAAATTAATAATCTCTTTAAGCTCCTCTACGCTAATCTTTTCTTCTTTAGCAAAAAAGGATACCATATTTTTGTAAGAGTTATTAAAGTAGTTTTCTATAGCAGTAGACATAAAGCGTTTTCTGTAGCTTTCCTTTTCAATTATAGGGTAGTATTGATGCGTTTTACCATAAGCATTGTAGCTTACATAACCTTTGTCTACCAGATTCCGAATCATTGTAGATAAAGTATTATAATGTGGTTTGTCTTCTTTTATTTCTGCCATAACATCTTTTACAAAAGCCTTTTCAAGCTTCCATAAAATGTGCATAATGGCTTCTTCTTTATTTGTTAACTTTTGCATCGCTATAATATTTTACAGTTTGAATAGTACTATAATTGAAATTGATTCTGAAACAAACATATAACTGTTTTTTTAGTTATACAACTGTTTTTGTAGTTTTTTAACTAAAAAAATAGTTTTAGGTTAAAAAAAGAAACTCACAAAACGTTAATTTGAAATGTTGTAGTATATTCGCTCAAAAAGTATAGAATGGATTTTTTATTAATAATAGGAGGCTTGGTGACATTGATTTTAGGAGGAAACTGGCTTTTGAAATCTGCTGTAGCCTTATCATTAAAATTAGAAATACCAAAGATTGTTATTGGTATGACGGTAGTCTCTTTTGCAACCTCTGCGCCAGAACTTATAGTTAGTGTAAATGCTGCCTTAAGTGGATCTTCAGACTTAGCACTAGGAAATGTTATAGGGTCTAATATTGCAAACTTAGGCTTGGTGCTTGGTATTACTTTGTTGTTGTCTAAAATAGATGTAGAGAAAAGTTTTTATAAAACAGACTGGCCAGTAATGATGATTGCTTCTCTAGCTTTATACTTTTTTATAATAGGAGATAAAGCAATCGTAGCACACGAAGGCTTAATACTATTTGTATTACTATTGGTTTTCTTAATTTACTTATTACGATTCCAAAAAACAGCAGTAGTAGATGAAATGCCAGAGGACGATGAGCCATTACCGTTATATAAAATTGTTTTATTTTTAGTTTTAGGAGGTGTGAGTTTATGGGGTGGATCAGAATTGCTAATAAAAGGTGCAGTGGCTATGGCTCAAGACTTTGGAATTAGCGAACGTATTATTGGAGTTACAGTAGTGTCAATAGGAACAAGTATTCCAGAACTAGCAGCTTCAGTAATAGCCATTCTTAAAAAAGAAAAAGGGATTTCTTTAGGGAATTTAATTGGATCTAATATTTTTAATATTCTAGCCGTTTTAGGTATTACAGCTATGATTACACCAATAAAAGTAGGGCCACAAGGAGAAGGATTACTTACAAACGATATTTTCTGGATGTTAGGAATTTCATTTATAATATTACCATTAGTATTCGTACCAAGCCGTATGCGATTAAACTGGAAAGATGGATTAATATTACTAGCAGGCTATGTAGCATTTGTATACATAACCTTAAAATAGAAACCTATTTATGTAATAAATAATAGGTTTATTATAAAAGCATAAAAAAGCGTTATCAAATTTGATAACGCTTTTTTTATAGATTTAACAAATACTAAGTTTAATTAATATTTGCAGACTTTACTGTTTTTATAATACGTCCAGCAACTTTGTATGGATCTGCGTTAGATGCAGGTCTACGGTCTTCTAACCAACCTTTCCAGCCTTTTTCTACTGTAATAATAGGAATACGAATAGAAGCTCCTCTATCTGAAACACCATAACTAAAATCGTTAATAGATGCTGTTTCATGCTTTCCAGTTAAACGCTGGTCGTTAAACTCACCATAAACTTCAATGTGTTCTTTAACCACTGGTCTAAAAGCTTCACATATTTTTTCATAAGTTTCTTTGCTACCACAAGTACGTAATGTTGTGTTCGAGAAGTTTGCGTGCATACCAGAACCATTCCAATCAGTATCACCTAATGGTTTAGGGTGGTACTCAATATAATAACCATATTTTTCGGTTAAACGATCTAATAAGTATCGTGCAATCCAGATTTCGTCTCCAGCAATCTTAGCCCCTTTTGCAAATAATTGGAACTCCCATTGCCCAGAAGCTACTTCTTGATTTATTCCTTCAAAATTTAATCCAGCATCAATGCATAAATCTGCATGCTCTTCAACTAAATTTCTACCATGTGTATTTCTTCCACCAACAGAGCAGTAGTACATACCTTGTGGAGCAGGATAACCACCAACAGGGAAGCCTAAAGGAAGTAATGTTTTTCTGTCCATTATAAAATATTCTTGCTCAAAACCAAACCAAAAGTCATTATCATTATCGTCTATAGTAGCTCTTCCATTAGATACATGAGGAGTTCCATCTGCGTTTAAAACCTCTGTCATTACTAAATAACCATCCCTTCTTGCCGGATCAGGATATATAGCAACTGGTTTTAGTAAACAATCAGAATCACCACCTACGGCTTGTCTTGTAGAACTTCCATCGAAAGACCAGATAGGACAGTCTTCTAATTTTCCACTAAAGTTTTCTTCAACTTTAGTTTTACTTCTCATGTTTTGTGTTGGTTTATAACCATCCAACCAAATGTACTCTAATTTAGACTTACTCATAATTATTGTAAAAAATGTTAATTAATACGCTGCAAATATAAATATATTTTAAACACCCCATTAAAAAAGGAGGTAAAAAATAATAAAATATTTTATTGCTGAATTTAAACCCTATTTTTTTAGGGGTGTAATTTAATTTTGTTTAAAAATAGACTCAAAACACTATCTTTGTAAAAAAATAAGAGTTAATTTATGGCTACATTACGATTTTTTGCGATTAAAGAAACATTAAATAGGACTCCATTAAAAATTACTGAAACGAAACGACGTTCAGAATTATTTGGAAATAATGTTTATAATAAAGCTAAAATGCAACAAACACTCACAAAAGATGCTTTTGAAAGTGTTACTAATGCAATTGAAAAAGGATCGAAAATTGAAAGAAGCATAGCAAACCAAATTGCGTCTTCTATGAAAGATTGGGCTTTGTCTAAAGGTGTTACACATTATACTCATTGGTTTCAGCCATTAACAGGAG